>JBDRBD010000031.1:0-16712 GCA_043823025.1 Candidatus Omnitrophota bacterium
GGTCAATAGTTTCTCCAATTCAAAAGAAATCCCGCGGTTTTTCAAAGTTTCTTCAACTACATTACGGTTTTCACGGATGAATTTGAGTTCTAACATAATTTAGCCCTTAATGACCCCTATCGGCCGAAACCGTACGACACGTTTAGAAATCCCCGCCTTGTCCACGACGCGGACAACCTCATTCACATCTTTGTAGGCATCCGGCTGCTCCTCCTCAAGGCCGGTCCGGCCCCTGGCCATCGCCACAATGCCCTTTGCCTCGAGTTCCTTATGAATGGATCGGCCCTTGGAAATCCGGATCGCCTGGGTGCGCGACATGACACGACCTGCACCGTGGCAGGAGGAACCAAAGGTCTCCCGGACAGAACCCTCCTGCCCAACCAGGAGATACGAGTTTCTTCCCATGTCTCCCGGGATGAGAACCGGCTGGCCCACACTCCGATATCGTTCTGAAATCTCTGGATGTCCCGGCGGAAACGCGCGCGTCGCGCCTTTCCGGTGAATGCACAATGCCTTTTTCTTTCCTTCTATTTCGTACGTTTCCGTCTTGGCAATGTTGTGGGCCACGTCATAAATGAGATCCAGCCCCAGCTGTTCTTCTCCCCGTCGGAACGCATGGACCAGCGCCTGACGGGCAAGGTGTGTCAGGACCTGGCGGTTGGCCCAGGCGTAGTTCGCGGCGGCGCGCATCGCTGAAAGATACGCCTCGCCTTCTTTGGATCGGACAGGCGCACAAACAAGCTGCCGGTCCGGAAGCGAAATCTTGTATTTTTCGGGGCATCCCTCCATCTGATGGAGATAATCCTCGCAGATCTGATAACCAAGTCCGCGCGAGCCCGAGTGAATCATGATCGTTACCTGGTCCTTCTGGAGACCGAAAAACTGGGCCAGACCTGGGTCATAGATTTCATCGACAAGCTGCACTTCAAGAAAATGATTTCCGGAGCCGAGCGTTCCCACCTGGCTCTTGCCGCGCTCGTACGCCCGCTCCGAAACAAGATCCGGATCCGCGCCCTCCAGCCGGCCCCGGGCTTCGGTGCACTCCACATCTTCAGGCCGGCCAAAACCTTTTTTGATCACATACTGCGAGCCCTCGACGAGGATCTTGCGCTCTTCCGCCTGACTGAACCGGATGGCCCCTTCCCTCCCGAGGCCGCAGGGCACGTCCCGGAAAAACTGTGCGACAAGCTCCCTCAACTTAGGAAGCACTTCCTCCTTCATGAGGCGCGTCCGGAGCAGCCGTACCCCGCAATTAGAAACAACAAACCCGTTCGCAATAAAGTTATGATCCAGATGGTCCACCGTAAAGTCATAGACATATTTAGGCGATTCTACAACCTCAATGACAATAACGCGATCCCACACCATGCCGCTGGTCCCGGATCCAACAAGCGCCTCTTTCAGGTATTGATCAAACGTCGAAAAATCCTGACCTACTCTTGGATCGGTTTTCCTCTCTTCATAAAGGGTACGTTCAATAAAACGCTGATTGATGAGGGGGGAGAAAAGGTTGAAGATTTCTTGTCGTCTAGCACCCGCATGTTGCATGCGCATAATTCCCGCTATTACCTCTTTCCTTGTCTCAACACTCCGTTCTTTTAACTTCAGGTATTGAACAGCAGCATTTGCCAACGTCCGACGGGTTTGATTGTATTCAAAGCCTACTTTACCCCATAAGTTGCGCAAGCTCTCAGATTTTCCAGAAAGGATCAAGCGAAGACGGTAAGAGATAATTCCATCTTTATTACGATTCTCACGACGTATACTAATGGTCTGCATCTTGACCCCAAAGGGACAAAGCAGTTTCGCAACCTCAGACAGAAAGCGCTTTCCACTCTCAACAAAACCTTCCCGTTTATTCATCGAGAGAATCGGCATGTAAAAATTGTTGTTGCGTTCTTTAAGGGCTTTTGGCTTTGTAAGTTCTGCCCCAAAAAAGGCAGCGAGAAAAAGCCGCTTCTGCCATAAAGGAGCGTTAAAAATCCAAGCGGGGACATTGTAATCCTGAGTCGCCTTATTCCCGAGCGGCGCACCGAGTGCTACCAAAAGAAGAACAAATCCACTTCCGCAAACTTTAAAGCATGTCTCTTCGGTCGTGAATTCATAGTGATTGTAAAATGTTTGAATCTTATGAAATCGTTTTCGGCGATAAATTTTGGAAGGTGTAAACCCGATCGATTGAATGTCACGACGGATCTCTTCAAGGTCATCAGGTTTTCCATAAAACCATGCGACTCCTTTTCCTCTTTGATTCGTGAAATAGAGCGTACCATCTCCAAATTGATAGCCAAGGATTTTTAGAAGAACAGGAAGTTGGGGTGAGTCATATCGTAACGGCAACAATTTCAAACTGCGAAGATGGCTTAAGGTCTGATTCAAGGCATTCCCACTCGAGTCTTTCCCGAGTACCTCAAAAAGCCTTCGGATATCGGACTCACGCACAATCACTTCCTCGCTGGGTGTCTCATAGGAAACTCCCATAAATGGATAAAGGGCAACTTGATCATTCACGTTCAGCCGCTCCAAAGAAATCATCCCATCAGGGGTCCAAAAAGGATGGTCTGCGGTTGCGATAATCTGGTCCCCGCCTTGCGTCACGAGTCTGTAAACGGGTTTAGAAGCTTCCAGTCGGAAATAGCGAATGACCGAAGCAGAAGTCTCACGGCCATTGCCAAAATCTTGGCATTTTAACATAGCCTCCCCCCAGGATGTCTCCATCTCACTAATTTTCTTATGGAATCCATAGGAGCTTAAAATATTTGAGGTGGCATCAAGGCAATTGATGTCATAGCCAACCCCCCCGGGGGAAATGACGCCTCCCTCCTCCGGGTCCGTCGCGCACACCCCGCCGATACAGAAGCCGTATCCCCAGTGAATGTCCGGCATCCCGATGGAATAGCGCTGGATTCCGGGCAAAAAGGCAACGTTCGCAACCTGTTCGAGGGCGTTGTCCTGTCGAATATCCTTCAGGAGTTTTTCATCGGCATAGACCAGTCCATCCACCCGCATCCCTTTTTTGTACGACTTCGGGATGCGCCATCGGTATTCATCAATCTTCTCAAGCGGACCTTCCCATGCCTGCTTCATCCTGCGCTCCGTTTAGATATCGAAAATGAGCTCGCCCATCCACCCTTCGTCGGACTTTGCGACTTTTAACCCATGGTAGGTTGCCGCTTTAATCTCTTTTTTAAGCCTGTGCTTCTCAAAGCGGATTTCCTCCCCACGGGCTTCCGCCTCCAGATGGGTCTCCGTGAGAGCGTCAAAAACAAACTCCTTGTAAAGGACGGACTTGACGGCGGAATGATAAAGAAGTTCCTGGTGCCACAGAAGGTAAAGATTCTCGACATCCGGGGACTTAAGGAGGATGCGTAGAGTCTGCGTCGGCGTCACGTTTTCCAAATCCGCCATTATCTCAAACATCCCGATCGCGGCATGAGCGAAAAGCTCCTCAAGACTTTTGCCAAAAGCCCGAATGCCGATGTCAGCGGTATGGTCAATCAGCTCGTAGGGTTTCATCCTTCCTCGCAAGGTTATGAAAGGATATTCTCCTCCCTACTCTCAACTAAAAAGTGTCCCTCGTCGCAGGAAGAAAAACTAGGCTCCTCGGGATGTAATTCGGACAGTGACTTAGCTCGTCCTTACGGACTCGCTAAGTCACGTCCTCATAACATGAGCCGCCCGAGACTCGAACTCATCGCTTCGGCCTCCGCGTCGCCCATAAAATATCCACAATGGCAGCGGCGGCTCGGCCTTCGCTCCCCAAAGGGGCGCTGCCCCTATGGCGTCCCTCACTGCGTTCGGGACTGTTACCCCGAAAGCGTGGGGGCATTCCCCCCACACCCCCTAAGTTCTCGTCTCAAAATTGGTGAGCCGCCCGAGACTCGAACTCGGCACACCCGCCTTAAAAGGGCGGTGCTCTACCAGATGAGCTAGCGGCCCATAAATCGCTTTAAAAGACCTAACGAACCCTTTTTAAATACCCTGACGGATAAAATGTCAAAAGGAATTTTTCCCGTGTTCGATCAATGACAAAATTGTCGTTCTTTGCCAGGAATTCACCAACGGCTTCCAGGGGCCCCCCGCCGAGACCGAGAGGTGAAAAAGAAGGACTGCTCGCGATCGTATCCTGAACGACGAGGTAACTTCCCACCGACACAAGAGGAGAATAGCGTTCCATTTCTTTCAGGACATGCTCCTTGGTGTGAAGGGAATCAAGTGTCACCATCACCTTGTGGCCTTTCACCCTCTCGGCAATGACGCGGATCACTTCAGGAGAAACAGAATCGCCCTGGATAAACTCAACATGTTTTTTAAACGTATCGGACCGGCTTGCATCCCGAACATAACTTTCGATATCAACCGTGATGACCTTTCCCCTTGGATGGACGCCTTCCAAAACAGAGGCATAAAACAAACTCGACCCCCCTTTGTAGGTCCCTGTTTCAACGATAAAATCAGGCTTTACCTCGGTAATGATCTCCTGCATGGCCCACATATCGCAAGGATTCTGCACAGAGGGTATCCCCAGCCACTTTGTTGAGTTCCATACCTTCGAACGATAATAAAGTTGAATGAACCTTTCAATGATCTTCCGGTCAGACAGGAACTCGTAACGCGCCAAGGCAATGACGCAATACATGGAAACGACGGAAAGCACTACGATAAGCCCGACGGGAACGGATGTCTTTTTCCACAAAAAATCCTTTTTGAACGCATTCTTTTCCATCCTATCTTTCTTCCTCCCGTCGACTTGAAGCAGTGGTTCCAAAAATTGAGGCCAGGCTTAAGCCTGGCCCACAACGACGTGTTTAAAGAGGTGGGCCCTAAAGTTCCAGGACCTCCTTTTCTTTCTGTTTCATGAGCTCGTCGATCCTGGAAATATGTTTATCCGTAAGTTTCTGGACCTCTTCCTGGACCGTATAAGAAAGGTCCTCGGCAATCGTGTGGTCTTTTTCAAGCTTTCGAATCAGTTCAATGGCATGATGGCGTCCCGTCCGAATCGAGATGTGGCCGTCTTCCGCAATTTTATGGACCACTTTCGCCAGCTCTTCGCGGCGCTCTTTGGTGAGTTGCGGCATGGCAAGACGGATCACCCGTCCGTCATTGGCAGGGGTGATGCCGAGATTAGATTGAAGGATCGAGCGCTCCACTTCCCCGAGGATGGAAGCGTCCCATGGTTGGATGACAATGAGCTTTGAGTCCGGTGTCGTAATCGTCGCCAGCTGCTTCAACGGCGTCGGCGTTCCGTAATAAGCAACCTTCACCCCTTCTACCAGCGATGGAGAAGCCCGTCCCGTCCTGACCGTCACGAATTCCCGCTGTGTTGCCTCTACCGTCTTGTCCATCTTATCGCTGATGTCACGGACAATTTCTTTAAGATTCATGTTGGCCTCTTTTAGGTGAACGCGGTGCCGCTCCAACCCATGTGCCGATTTTTTCTCCCAGCGCCACGCGTTTGATATTTCCCTCTTTGCGGAGATTGAAGACGACGATCGGAAGATTGTTGTCCATGCAGAGGGAGATGGCCGTGGCGTCCATCACTTTCAGCCCTTTCTTTAAGACGGTGATGTAATCCAGACTCTGGTATTTTTTGGCGGTGGGGTCTTTCTCCGGGTCCGAGGAATACACCCCCTCCACCTTGGTGGCTTTCAGGATGATTTCTGCGTCGATCTCCATCGCCCGCAGGGCTGCGGCGGTGTCCGTGGTAAAATAAGGGTTTCCCGTTCCGGCGACAAAAATCACGACGCGGCCCTTTTCCAGGTGCCGCATGGCGCGCCGGCGGATATAGGGCTCTGCAAGCTCCTGCATCGCAATCGCGGTTAAAACCCTGGTCAACACTCCCTGTTTCTCCAGGGCATCCTGAAGCGCAAGGCCGTTGATGACGGTGGCAAGCATGCCCATATAGTCGGAGGTGGAGCGGTCAATGGCTCCGTCTTTTCCCCCCTCCGTCCCTCGGAAGATATTGCCTCCGCCAATCACCACCGCAATTTCCAGACCCATCTCGGCAATTTCCTTGATCTGTTTGGCAATCGAGTGGAGCGCCTCGGAATCGATGCCGTAGCCGCGGCTGCCCTGCATGGCTTCGCCGCTCATCTTTAACACAATGCGCTTATAACGAAGACGGGGCTTTTGCACTACGGTCCTCCGAGTTGAAACCGAACAAACCGACGGACCACGATGTTCTCACCCACCTTTGCGATCACCTGAGTCACGCGATCGCGGACGGGCTGTGCAGGGTCTTTGATAAAAGGCTGTTCCAAAAGACACTGCTCCGCGCAGAAAGACTCGAGGGGTTCTCCTTCTTTTCCTTTGATCACTTCCGCAGGAATTTCCTCCCGCTTCACATAGGTGGGATGAGAGGCAGCGACCTGCATGGCGAGGTCCCGGACGAGCTGTTTGAACTCGTCGCAGCGCGCGACAAAATCGGTTTCGCAGTTCACTTCGACGAGAACGCCGATTTTCCCGCCCAGATGCACATAGGAAGAGACGAGCCCCTGCTGCGTGATTCTACCCGCTTTTTTTTCGGCGATTTCGAGGCCCCGTTTCTTGAGCTCTTCCAGGGCCTTGTTGAAATCTCCGGAGGCTTTCTCCAGGGCGCGCTTGCAATCCATAATCCCCGCGCCGGTCAACTCCCGTAATTTCTTGATTGTTTCCATGGAATTCACCCGCGCGCTTTTGGTTTTCGCGACGGCAGGGTCTTTCGCGGCTTCGCCCGAGCCGCGTCGCTGGCGACTTTGGCCCGCAACTCCTCGGGGTTCTTCGCCAAACCATCCTCTTGAACGACCGACGCGCCGGCAACGATCTCTTCGGGAATAGGCGGCTTTGTAGAGGCCGCGGCCCAAGCGGCCTCCTTCCCCTCCCTCTGCACCGCAATGCCGCCGCTCTGTTTCCATTGCTCGCGTCCTTCAAGAACAGCATCGGCCAAGAGAGTCGTGATTAAACGAATGGATTTAATTGCGTCGTCATTTCCCGGAATGACGTATTGAATCCGGTCCGGGTCGCAGTTGGTATCCACAAGCCCCACAATCGGAATCCCCAGACGATTCGCTTCCATGACAGCCGTTTCTTCCTTCTTCGAATCCACAATGACGAGGGCATCGGGTCTTTTCTCAAGGGCTGCCAGTCCCCCCAAGTTCTTTTGGAGCTTGGCGCGTTCTCTTTCCAGAAGCGCTTTCTCTTTTTTGGTGTACCGAGAGCTCTTCGCGGGATCGGCATTCAGCTGGTTCAGCACTCGCATCCGGTCAATCCCTTTTTTAATGGTTTCGAAGTTAGTCAGCGCCCCACCCAACCAGCGATCCGTCGCATAGAACATGTCACACCGCTTGGCCTGCTCCCGAATCGTCTCCTGAGCCTGCTTTTTGGTTCCCACAAAAAGGACCGTCCCTCCCCGCGCAGCGAGATCGTGGAGAAAATCACAGGCCTCCTTGAGCTTGGCCATCGCTTTTTCAAGATCGACAATATAAATGCCGTTCCGCTCGCCATAAATATACTTTTTCATCTTCGGGTTCCACCGCTTGGTCTGGTGACCGAAGTGGACCCCCGCCTCCAAAAGTTCTTTAATCGCCGGTAGTGCCAATTTTCCCTCCTTATTCGATAACCCAAAAGATTGTAAAGGATTATACCAAAAAAAGCGATTCTGGCAAATGCTTTTTTATGTGTTCATAACCTCTTGAAATTGAACGGAATAGAGCTTTTTATAGATGCCGTTTCTCTGGAGAAGCTCTGTGTGCGTTCCGAACTCCGCCAGGCGTCCTTTTTCCAATACCACAATCCGGTTTGCATTCACAATTGTGGAGAGGCGGTGGGCAATGACAAAAACAGTTCTCCCTTTCATGAGCCGTTCGATCGCCTCCTGGACAAAGCGCTCCGATTCGCTGTCCAGCTGGCTCGTCGCCTCATCCAGGATGAGAAGGGGGGGATTTTTAAGGATCGCGCGGGCAATAGCGATCCGCTGGCGTTCCCCTCCGGAAAGCTTCAAGCCCCGCTCCCCGATCACGGCCTGATAGCCGCCCGGAGAGCGCATAATAAAGTCATGCGCATGGGCCAGACGCGCCGCTTCGACAATGTCCCCTTTGGAAGAACCGAGTCTTCCGTAAGCGATATTGGCTTCGATGGTATCGTGAAAAAGAAATGTCTCTTGGGTCACCACGCCGATTTGCTCCCTGAGAGAACGGAGCGTCACCTCACGCAACTCCACCCCATCGATCAAAATATTTCCCTTCGTCGGATCATAGAGGCGCGGCAGGAGATTTACCAGCGTCGTCTTCCCGGCGCCGCTCCGCCCCACGATGGCAATCACCTCTCCGGCGGAAACGGTCAGGGAAATTCCCTGCAGGACTTCCATTTCTTTTTCTTGATACCGGAAAGAGACATCCCGGAACTCGATATTTTTCTGAATCGGCGGGAGGACGCGGGGTTCTCTCCGCTCCACGACGCTCGGCACTGCATCAAGGATCTCAAAGATGCGCGGGACGACCCCCAAGGCTTCCTGGAAGAGACCGTAGCTGGAGGTCAGCTTTTTGGCGGGTTTAATGAGGGAAAGGAGCGCCCCCAGGAAAAGAAGCAAGACCCCTCCGGAAAAGGTCCCCTGGACCACCTCCCGCCCGCCGACCAAAAGAAGCAAAATCGCCCCGATCGAAGCGACGCATTCGCTAAAAGGACCCAGCGCAATCACGCGCTTGACCCGCTTCATGGTATACCGATAGAAATTCTGCGCGGCTTTCTCGAACTTTGATTTTTCATAGGGTTCCATGTTGAAGACCTTGACGATCCGGACCCCCGCGATGTATTCCTGAAGGGTCGTATTGATCTCCGCCATGCTCTCGAGGGTGTTGATATTCACTTTCTTGAGCCGCTTTCCGATGCGCGCGACGGGAATGGTGATAATCGGGATCAGCGCCAGGGAAAGGAGCGCCAACTTCCAGTGGATGAGAAAAACGATGCAGGCGAAAAAGAAAAGCTGAAGCGGCCGGTAAAAAAGGTCCATGAGCCCCACGGCCACAGAATCCTGAAGGGTGCTGACGTCGTAGGTGAGGCGGGAGACCAGCGTCCCGGCTTTCTTCTCCGAAAAATAATCGAGTGAAAGAGTTTGAATTTTTTCAAAGAGGGCATTCCGGACATCCCGGACCAGACGCTGGGAAAGATCCTTCATCAGATACTCATTCAGGAAAAGAAAAAGGAATTTCAGAAGGATGAGCCCGAGCCCGAAAAAGCACAGAATTCCTAAAAGGACCAAGGGCTCGGTCTGGTTGATGGTCGCAACCAGCCCTTCCAAAAAAGGAGGAAGCCGGAAAGGTAAAACCACTTCACTCCGGCCCAAAATTCGGTCGGCAATCGGAACGATGGGGAGAAGCGTGATTCCGTCGAAAGTCGCTGAAACAATTAGAGATGCAAAAGCCGCTCCCAGCGTCCAAATATGCTTTTTGAGGAAGGCCAAAAGCCTCAGATAATCTCTCATGGTGCCATATTATAACATAAGGTTATGGTTGTCGCAAATGGCCTAACAGAGTATAATTTAACTAGATAAGGAGAGCTATGGGAAAAATAAGGGTTTGCGTCATCGGAATCGGATATCTGGGAAAACAGCATGCGCGCCTCTACGCCAAATTGAAAAACGCCCAGCTGGTGGGACTGTGTGACAGCGACCCGGCGAAAAGGGCCGTTGCGGAAGAGTACGGCGTCCCCTTTTATGAAGATTACCGGGCCCTCTTCGGACAAGTGGATGCTGCCAGTATCGTGGTCCCCACCCAGGACCATCACCGCATCGCAAAAGACTTTTTGGAACAGGGCATTCCTCTTCTCATTGAAAAACCGATTACCAAAACCGTTGAGGAGGCAGATGAACTCCTCAAGATCGCCAAAGACAGGAACTGTCTCGTCCAGGTCGGGCATATTGAACGTTTCAACAGCGCCTTTTTGGCGGCACTCCCCTTCATTAAGAATCCGATGTTTATCGAATGCCACCGCCTCGGGCCGTTTAAAAAACGTGCGCTCGACGTCGGTGTGGTACTGGACCTCATGATCCATGATATCGACATCGTTCTCTCCATCGTCAAGAGCCCCCTTGACAGAGTTGACGGGATCGGCATCCCCGTACTGACCGATCACGAGGATATCGCCAATGCACGGTTAAGTTTCCAAAACGGCGCTGTGGCGAACTTGACCGCAAGCCGTCTCACCGAAAAATCAATGCGCAAGGTGCGGATTTTCGCGGAGGGGACTTACGTTTCCCTCGACACGGTCGGGCAGAAGGGTATGCGCTACTGGAAAGAAAACGGCGAAATCCACGGAAGCGGAATCCATTTTAAACGACAGGAGCCGCTTGAGCAGGAACTCATCTCCTTTCTCGATGCTGTCGCAATGGGCCGCTCACCGGTCGTCCCCGGCGAGGAAGCCCGCGAGGCCCTCCGGTTCGCCCTGGAGATTCAGGAAAAAATCCGCTGCCACAAGCGATGGCCGAACGACGCATGAGCCTATGACCGCCCAGGCGCCGACCAAACTCACGACGCTCGCCCTTCGACGCGCTTGGTTCGACTGTGCTCACCACAAGTCGCTTGCTCAGGACTTCGCATGACATGATCAAGGAAAATCTCAAGCTTATGATGCTCGCCGGAGAAGAGTCCGGAGACCTGCACGGCGCTTCTCTCATACAGGCACTGCGAAAACAATCTCCCCGCCTTGAGATCTTCGGGGCAGGCGGTCCTCGGATGAAAGAAGCGGGCATTCAGCTGGAAGTAGACCTTGTGCAGAAAGCGGTCGTCGGATTCACCCAGGTCCTCCGCCATCTTGGTGAATTCAGAAAGATTTTTGCGGGGCTTCTCAAACGGTGCAGAGAGGAAAAACCCGATGCGGTGATCTTAATCGACTACCCGGGCTTCAATCTCCGGTTTGCCAGGGCCGCCAAAAAGTTAGGATTCCGGGTTGTCTACTACATCAGCCCGCAGCTCTGGGCGTGGGGGGAGTGGCGGATCAAGACCATTCGCCAGGCCGTCGACCAGATGATCGTGGTCTTTCCATTCGAGGAAGCTTTTTACAAACAATACGGGGTGACGGCGCAATGTGTCGGGCATCCGCTTCTTGATCTTGTCGCCCTCCGCGACGCCGGCGAAAAAGAAAGTCTCCGCCGAAACCTCGGAATCCCGAAAGAGAAAACCATCGTCGGCCTGCTCCCCGGCTCGAGGAAAAAGGAGGTATCGGATCTTTTCCCCGTCATGCTCCAAGCAGGATGCCTCCTGCAAAAAACACTTCCGAATCTGCATTTCCTCGTCTTCCAATCCTCGACGCTGCCGGAGGCCCTTTACAAAAAATGCAAAACGGAGGAGCTGTCTCTTCAAATCGTCCAGGATGCCGATTACCGGTACCGTAATCTCATGGACTTTGCCCTAGTTGCTTCCGGGACCGCCACGCTGGAAAACGCCATCCTTGGGAAACCGATGGTGATCCTCTACAAAGTCTCCTTCCTCAACTACCTTCTCTTAAGGAACCTTATTCAGCTTCCCTATGTCGGACTGGTGAATGTGGTGTTCGGCGAGAAACGGGTTCCGGAATGTCTTCAGTTTGAGGCCACACCGAAACGCGTTGCAGAGGAAGCGCTCCGATTCCTGAAAGATCCGGACAAAATGGCGAGGATGGGGCAGGAACTTCTTGCCGTCAGGGGAAAATTGGGACAACACGGCGCCAGCTCGCGCGCCGCCGAAGCCATCCTCAACGGCCTTCGACAGGGAAACTTCCCCGCTTAGAGAATAGGGTAATAACGCTTAATCTCGTAATCCGTCACCTGTGTCCGGTAACGACGCCACTCGATTTTTTTGTTCTCGATGAGCTTCTCGAACAGGTGCTCCCCCAGGGCGCGCCGGACCAATGCACTTTTCTCGGTAAGTTTAATCGCTTCGTTGAGGTCTGCCGGAAGGACGGCAATGCCGGCGGCTTCCCTTTCCTTCTCGGTCATTTCAAAAACATTCCGATTGGAAGGCGGCGGAAGGGAATATTCTTTCTCAATCCCCTCCAGCCCCGCCGCAAGCATCACGCTGAAAACTAAATAAGGGTTGCAGGCCGGATCCGGAGAACGGTATTCCAGCCGCGTCGAGTTCTCATGTCCCGGTTTGTATTCCGGAATGCGAATCAAATCCGCGCGGCTCCGGACCGCCCAAGAAATATAGACCGGCGCCTCGTATCCAGGCACCAGGCGCTTATAGGAATTGACCCACTGGTTGGTGACCATCGTGATCTCGGGCGCGTGTCTGAGAAGCCCGGCGAGGAAGCGTTTTCCGAGGACGGAAAAATGGATTTTGTCCTTCGGGTCAAAAAAGGCATTACGCTCCCTCCCCCCCTTGTTCGTAAACAGAGACATATGGGTGTGCATGCCGGAACCGTTCACCTCCTGGATCGGTTTCGGCATGAAGGAAGCGTAAACACCGTTCTTGATGGCAATCTCCTTCACGATAAGCCGGTAAGTCATCGTGTGGTCGGCCATCGCGAGGGCGTCGGTATACCGCAGATCAATCTCATGCTGGCTGAAAGCGCCTTCATGGTGGCTGTACTCGACGCCGATCCCCATCTCTTCGAGGGCCAATACGGTTTCCCGTCGAAGATCTGTGGCGGTGTCCCGCGGCGTTAAGTCGAAATATCCGGCCTGATCCAAAACTTCGGGCTGGCCTTCGGAACTTCGGAAATAGAAAAATTCCAGTTCGGGACCCACATTGCAGGTGTAGCCCCTCTCCTGGGTGCGCTTCAGGTTTTTCTTCAGCACCCACCGGGGGTCTCCTTCAAAGGGCTTCCCGCCCGGAAGATAAATATCGCAGAACATCCGGGCCACTGCACCCCCTTCACGACCGCCCCAGGGAATGATGCAAAATGTATTGGGGTCGGGTTTGGCGACCATGTCGCTCTCATCGACCCGGGCAAATCCCTCGATGGAAGAGCCGTCAAACCCCATTCCTTCGTTCAGGGCCCCTTCCAGCTCTTCAACGGTAATGGCGAAACTTTTTAGAAAACCCAGGATGTCCGTGAACCACAAATGCACAAATTTGACCCGCAGGTCCTGCGCCGCCTTCAAAACACCTTCTTTACCCCGAATGACCTTTTTGTCCTTTTCCGTCTTTTTCATGGGTCTCATCCTATTTCAGCGTTCAAAGTACGTTTCCATTATCCAAAAATCGTCTCCATTATAACAGGAAATCCGAGGAGGCGCAACTGCGGGTTCCTTAACGGATCCCTACGACGGCAAGCCCGGCCTCATCGGCTGAGGCCAGAAGCTGTTCCTTCTCGATAAAAAGAGTCTTTCCTGCCTGCACCGCCAGGACCGAGGCGTGGATTGCTTTCAATACTTCCACCGTCGTCGGTCCGACGACCGGGACATCAAAGCGCATGTCTTGCCGAGGACGGGCCACCTTCACCACCACCGCCCCGGCCTCTCCCAAGGCCCCGCCGCGGCGGATCGCTTGATCGGTCCCCTCGAGCGCTTCGATTGCCAGGACGACGCCGTGTTTGACGACAACGGTCTGCCCGATCTCAAAAGAGGCAACCCGCTTGGCAACTTTGGTTCCGAAGGCAATGTCTTTCCATTCCTGGGGTGTTGGCGAGCGCCTGGAAAGAGATCCTTTCCGCGCGAGATCTTCCGCCAGAAATTGCGTCGAATCCAGAAGACAAACTCCGATATCCTTCAGCGATTTTACAAGAATTCCGAGAAGGGCCCGATCGGCAATGTGGGAGGGCAGGTGCGCGCGAATGGAGGATTCCTTGAAAAGGCGTTCCTTGCGGACCTGACCGGCCATGATCGCCCGCCGGATGCCCTGGGATTTAAAAAAATGGAGGAGTTTCTCGAGCTCCCAGACTTCCGCCCAGACGAAAGCGTCAACGGCCGCTTCCAGCGCGGGATCGGTCTCTCCGCGGACAGCGCAACAAGCGATGAAATAACCCTTTCTCCGGGCCTGGCGGGCAAGTACTAACGGAAACTGACCGTTTCCGGCAATCAGTCCTAATCGTTCCACGACGCTTCTCCCGCGGCGCGGCGCGCTCTCGTACAAATCCCCTGCTTGGATTGACGCACGAACGCCACAAGCTCCTTGACCTCCGCGCTCGTACCGCACTCCCTTTCAATCGATTCCAGCGCCTCTTTCTGCGCGCACCCTGAAAAAAGAATCCGAAAAGCACGTTTATGGTCTAACTGGGTTTCTGTGGAAACGCCGGAGCGCCGGAGGCCGACGGCATTCAGGCCATAGACCCGGGCCGGATGACCGTCGACGGCGGCGAAGGGGATCACGTCCTGAACCGCTTTGGAGCAGCCGCCGAGGATGGAAAGTCTCCCCACCCGAACAAACTGATGAATGCCAGCGAGACCCCCGACAATTGCCTTTTGGCCGATGGTGACATGCCCTCCCAACGTTCCGTTGTTGGCAATGATGGTGCCATCCTCCACGACGCAGTCATGGGCGATGTGAGCGTAGGCCATGATGTGGTTATTGTTTCCGATGCGGGTGACTCCTCCGCCCTCGACGGTGCCGGTGTTCACCGTCACATATTCCCTGAAATTGTTATGGCTTCCGATTTCAAGAAAGGTCGGCTCTCCTTTGTACTTCAGGTCCTGAGGAATCGACCCGATGACTGCACCCGTATAAAAACGGTTGTCTTCGCCGATTTTGGCATGACCTTCAAGAACACAATGCGGCCCTACCCAGCAGCCGCGCCCCAGAATGACGTCTGCGCCGATGATGCTGCAAGGGCCTACGGTAACGTCGGCAGCGAGTTTGGCTTCCGGATGAATGACGGCTGTCACATGAATGTTCATTATCGCACCGCTATGCATCGATCAGAGCAAATAGGAGGTTTGCCTCTGCGACGAGTTTATGCTTCACATAGGCCTTGGCATGAACCAGTCCAGAGTTCGTGCGGGACCGGACCATTTCCACTTCCAAAAGAAGCTCGTCCCCCGGATAGACCACTTTTCGAAATTTCACCTTGTCCATCGCAAGAAAATAGGAATATTTGCCGAGATTCGCCTGGGTATTGAGCACCAAAACCCCGCCGACCTGCGCCATGGCCTCGACGATAAGGACACCGGGCATGATGGGCCGGTTGGGGAAATGCCCCTTGAAAAAATCCGCCTCCTTGGAAAGATACTTGACGCCGACGGCGCGGCGTCCGGGTTCAAGGGTCAAGATTTTGTCTACAAAAAGGAATGGTTCACGGTGAGGGATAATCCGCTGGATGGTCTCCAAATCCATCTGGGTCGCCGGCAGGGTCTCCTTTCTCACAATTCCCCAATGAAGCAACGTCTCTTCCTGCTCCTTGAGCTTGCGCAAAAGCTGCAGATTCAGGGAATGCCCGCTCCGGTAGGCGATGATATGACCTTCGATCGGATAGCCCAGAAGATAAAGATCCCCCACCAAATCCAGGATTTTGTGCCGGACAAACTCATCTTCAAAGCGGAGGGTATTGTGAAGGATGCCCTTTTCCCCGAGGACGAGCGTATTTTCGAAGGTCGCCCCCCGTCCCAGACCATGCTTCTTGAGATATTCGATTTCCTGTTCCAAAACAAATGTGCGGCTCGGGATCACCTCCGCTGCAAAGTTTGAGCCGTTTAAGACGAACTCATAGAACTGGGACTTGAGGCGGGGATGGTGGTAGGAAAGGGCATAGGAAATGCGGAATCCCTCGCTGGGAAACACGGCGATGCTGGCGCCGTTTTGCTTTACCCATATCGGCTCGCGGACGCGAAAGGAGTGGCGGGACTTCTCCTGTATCTCCACACCGCCCTGGCGAAGTGTTTCCAGAAATCCCAAAGCGCTTCCATCGAGCCCCGGGAGCTCGATGCCGTCGGTCTCAATCAGGAGATTGTCAATCTCCAGAGCAAACAGTGCCGCCATGAGGTGCTCAACGGTCTGCACCTCCACACCGCCCTCTCCGACGGAACTTCTCCGCAGATGCGTTTCCGCGTCCACAACATTTGCAATAGTGACGTTGATGCGGGGATGTCCCGGCAGGTCCACTCGGACAAATTGAATGCCGTGCCCCACCGGCGCGGCTTTAAAGACGATGCGGACGCGCTGTCCGGAATGAAGGCCGATTCCTTCAAGCGCGACTTCTTGTTGTATCGTTTTTTGAAGTTTTCTTTCGTCGGACATGCTTCGCGCTGAGCGCTTCCACTTTCTCTTCCAAAAGGCGTACGGTCTCATAGAGTTTCGGGAGCCGCTGGAGGCATGCGTTGATTTCCTTGAATTTGGAGATCGGTTTGGCAGGTGCGCCCAACACGATGCTGTTGGGAGGGACAGATTTGGAAACTCCAGATTGCGCCCCAACGATGCTGTTATCCCCGACGGTGATGTGACCCACCACGCCGGCCTGCCCCGCCAGGATCACATTTTTCCCGATCACCGTGCTCCCGGAGATCCCCGCCTGGGCGACGATAATAGAGTGCTCCCCGATAACCGCATTATGGGCAATCTGGACGAGGTTATCGATTTTCGTCCCCTGTTTGATGTGGGTTGTACCGAAGCGTGCACGGTCGATCGTGACATTGGCGCCGATTTCCACATCATCCTCGATCTTCACGATTCCGATTTGCGGGATCTTGACGTGGACCCCTTTCACCGTCGAGAATCCAAAACCATCGCTCCCAATGACCGTCCCGCTGTGAATGATGACGCGATGACCGATCTGCGTCCGCTCGCGGATGGCCACGTGGGGATAGATCAGAACATCGTTCCCGATCGTGG
>JBDRBD010000032.1:0-2285 GCA_043823025.1 Candidatus Omnitrophota bacterium
CTTCGATCAAATCTTCCCGGTATTTCCTCTCCTTGAAGATCCCCTTTAACCGATCTTTCAAGAATGCGAATAACCTTCCCTTCCTGTCTCCCTGTGCCATCCTCTGCGGCCGATTCAACAACTTTGCGTTTTCTTCGATGATCTCCCTAAGCGAGAATTTCCAACGCCGGTCAAGAATAATCCTGAAAACGGCGTTTGCGGCGCGTCGAAGGCCGTAAGGGTCGCTACTGCTGGTTGGTGATTCTCCCGCAACAAAGCAACCCACAACATGATCCAGTTTCTCCAACAAGGATACGGCTGCGCCAAGATCGCTTTCCGGAAGGCCTTCTGAACCCCGTTTTCTCGCTTCCTGCAATAATTCCTGCAGCATGTCTCCCTTCGGAAGGTATTGCTCCCGGACTGCAAGCGCCACATCTTCTCCCTCGCCCGCTTTTCTGGCGTAGTAATCGCCGATAACACCCTGGAGAGAAGGAAATTCCTTGACCATTTCGGTCACCAAATCATTTTTGGCAAACTCACAGGCGCGGATAAGCCTGTTTGCATCAAGCGGAAGCCGCGAGGCCAGATGCTCCGCCAGTTTCTTCATCCGTTCGGACTTTTCGAACATCGTTCCAAGGCTCTGGTGGTAAATGAGGAGTTTTAGTTTTTCTCTTTTTCCCAAAAAGGCCTCTTTCGTATCCTGTTCATAAAAGAACTTCGCATCCTCAAGCCGCGCGTTTAAAACATGCTCATAATTTTTCTTCACCTTTTCCACCGACGGTGCGCCATCGGCGCAGGCGATGAAATTTGGAAGAAGCTCCCCTTTCTGATTTTCGACGGAAAAAACCCTCTGATATTTCGACATGCTTGCAATGAGCACTTCCTTCGGAAGAAAAAGGAATTTTTTATCGAAATGTCCCGAGAAGACAACCGGCTTTTCCACAAGATTGTTCACTTCGCTCAAAAGATTTTCGTCAAGATGCGCCGGAGAACCGCCCATACCCTTTATTTGTCTGACCACCTGAGCCCGGATGAAGGACTTTCTTTCTCCGTCACGTCCAGGAGCACAAGCCTCAAGGCGAACGCCCTCTTTTTTGAGAAATGCCTCGTAGTCTCTCCAATGCCTGATTTTTTTGGAGCGGTTCTTAAAGGGGCCCCACCCGAAAGTCTGATCGTTAGCCTCCAGGCCGCCGGGCTTCTGATCATAAGCCTTCAGAGGAAAAGAAAACACCTTTCCGTTCAAAAGACAGAGGACCCAGCGGATCGGTCTTGGAAATCGGATACCATTTTCATCCCAATGCATCATTTTTGGAAAACCAAGAGAGCGGATACATTCGGGAAGGATTTCTTTCAACACGGCACGAGTCACAACCTTCTTCGTCCTCCGGATAACAACCCGGCCTTTCTCCTCCCTCACATCCTTCAAGGTCGCCTGCTTGCTTTTTAAAAAGCCTTGCAGCGTTGCAGTCGGTTGCCCATCGGACTGATAGCAAATCTCTGTTTTGGGCCCCACAATCTCTTCTTTCTTTTCCGAAGAATCGGGAAGTCCCGAAACATGGAGAATGATCCGGCGCGGCGTTTGATAGCTTTTGAAATTACTTTTGTCCAGCTTTATATCGAGGGACATCTCAAGCCTCGTTTGGGCAAAATCAGCCAGGCTGTTATAAGGATACCCCAGCGAGGCGAGGTACGAGGCGGGGATTTCCTCCGTCCCGATTTCGAGAAGCAGCTCGGCGGATATCTCGTTTTTCGGAAGTTTCCGGTTCATGAAGTCTTTCCAGATAAAGTTCGGCGCAGCGCTTTGCCGCCTTCCGGACTTTTGCAATGAAAGTGGGCCTTTCCACCTGGCTCACGGCCCCCCGGGCATCCAGCTGATTAAACGCATGGGACATTTTCAAAACAAACTCATAGGCGCTCGGGAGAAGGTTTTCTTTGAAAAGGCGCTCGGCTTCCTCTTGATAATGGTTAAAGAGCTTCAGCAAAAGGTCGGGGTCGCTCTTTTCGAAATTGTACCGGGAGCACTCCTCTTCATTTTTCTTGTAGAGATCACCGTAGGTCAGTCCCTGCGTCCACTCCAGCTTAAAAAGGTCATATTCGCCTTGAAGAAACATACATATGCGCTCAAGTCCGTAGGTCAGTTCACAAGGAATCACGCTCAGTTCAATCCCCGCGATCCGCTGGAAATAGGTGAACTGCGTTACCTCGAGACTGTCCAGCCAGACCTCCCATCCAAGTCCCTGCGCCCCCAGCGTCGGAGATTCCCAGTCATCCTCCACGAACCGGACATCGTGCGAGTGCAGCGGAAC
>JBDRBD010000033.1:0-3833 GCA_043823025.1 Candidatus Omnitrophota bacterium
TGATTGCGGAAAAAATCATGAGGTTGGCTGTCGGTTTCTTGACGCCGAATTCAGGCAGGTTCATGGATTTTCCTCTTCTATTGCCACCGCTGCGCCTTCATAAAGTCTTTGCTGGCCCATGAGGACGACCCGGTCTCCTTCTTGGAGACCCTGCATCACCTCGTAATACGGACCTTGGCGGATGCCCACTGTCACATTTTTTGAAAACGCCTTTTTGTTTTCCACCCGGTAGACGTATAAATTGGGGTCCTTCCCCATGATCGCTTCTTTCATGATTACGGGGACCCTTTTGTGTTCTTCGATAATCAACTGTGTTTTGGCGAACATTCCGGATTTCAGACGGTGGTCGCTGTTAGGGATGCGGATCTCGATGGGGGCGGTGCGCGTCTCCGAGTCCAGAACCGGGCTGATCTTTGACACAGTACCGATGAATTTTTCATTCGGGTAAGCCTGGAGACTGATCCTGGCCTCTTGCCCGAGGGTAATCTTTGGCAGATATTCTTCCGGAATATCCAGATTCACTTTGACCTGATCCATGTCCACCACCAAGGCGACAGGGCTTTGGGGTGTGACGCTGGCGCCTTTATCCACGTACACCCTTCCGATAATGCCCTCCAAGGGGCTTTCCACAGGCGCTTTTTCAAAAGTAAAACCGACTTCATCCCTGTCGATGTAAGCGATAAGGTCCCCCCTTTGAACGCTTGTTCCTTCTTCCGCAATCTTTTCGATGATCTTGCCGCTCACCTTGGGGTAAACCACGGCTTCGTTCTGCGCCTTGATGTCCCCCGCATAGTCAAGGGTTTTCTGGATGTCTTTCAGTTCAACCCTTACCACCTTTACCGGGATGACGTCTCCGTTCTTTTTGGACTGTTCCTTTTGCTGGGTACACCCGGATGAAAAATTCAAAATGTAGAATGCAAAAATCAAAATGACAATGCGAAATTTTGATATTTGATGGTTCGACGCGGTCGCTAGGCGCTCCCTTGTGCTTCGACATTGCTCAGCATCGTTCGAAGCATCGTGAGCGAAGTCGAACGACTCACCATCAATCCTGAGCTTGTCGAAGGATTGATTTTTGATATTTGATATTTCCATCATTCCTCCAATGTCACGTCGTTTTTAACCAGCGTTAAACCTTCGGACTGATCCAAACGGATCAGGGCCGTTTGATAATCAATCAATGCCTTGATCTCATCAAGTTCTGCCTGGGCTAATCGTTCCTGATAGTCCAGCATATCATGGGTCGAGACCTCACCGGCAGCGTATCGCTCCTTCTGGGCCTCGTAGTTCTTTTGTTCTTTTTCCTTGGAGAGTTTCGATGCCTCAAGCTGCCGCCTCTGGATGTCGACGGCTCGGACTTTATCCCTCACCTCTAAAATGATATGCTGCTCCAAGCGCTTCAAGGCGATGAGGGCCTGCGCTTTTTCCAGCTTTCTTTGATCAAATTTGGCGCGATCCTCCCCTCCCCAAGGAAGACTGAATGTAAGACCCACGCTCCAGTCTTTATCATCTGCGTCGATCTTTTCAATGGCTTCTTGGTAATCACTCCCTAAGCCGTTCAAACCAAAGCTCCCTTTCAAATCCAATGTGGGGAACAGCGCATTTTTTGCAGTGGTTATTTTGATGTCCCTGTTTTTTAAATCGATTTTTTGCGCATGATAGTCGGGGCGGTGCCTAAAAGCATTTTTGAGAGATTCAAGCAAATCGGCTTTCTCTTCCTTGAATTCCAAGTTTGCGTCGATTAATTCCAATGCCGCATTCCAGGCCTCGGGATCATCGACCAGATTCGTGATAAGTTTCAAATCGTCCTCCGCCTTCCTGAGATTCGCTTCGGCGCTGAGGAGGGCTTTTTCCCTTGCAACAAGTGCCGCTTCAGTTTCCAGCAAATCCACCGAACTGATCAGGCCTTTTTCATAACGCGCCTTGTTGATGCTCCATAAGTTTTGGGCGCGCTCCAGAGAAATCCTCAGCAATGTGTCGTTTTCCAAGTAATAAAGGTAGTTGTAATAGGCGGTTTTGGTGCTCGTGATTGTTTCCATCACCGTGTCTTTGAAATTTTCCACCGAGGATTGCTTATTGTTCTGGGCGATAATGATATCCGCGCCCTTCACAAGCGCTCCGAAATCCCTGAAAAGCGGCTGGGTGATGGTGATTTTGGGTTCGGCGCTGTAATAGGGGTTCGGCGTCTGGGTCGAGACACTGCTTTTATATCTTTCGGTTAAAAATTCGATATCGTATTCCGTTCCAGTCGGAAGCGTTCCGGAGAGCGCCGCACTGAAATCCGAATCGTTCGTCTTTGACGTGCCGGGATAGAGGGTGCTGGTGGATGTTTCCGTATTGTCGTGCACCGTATAATCGACGCTGAGGGTGGGCTCAAAGGCGGCTTTGGCAATCTGTATTTCTTTTTCTTTCAGTTTCGGTTCGATGCGCTTGATTTTAATTTCGGAGTTGTTTTTGAGGGCGTAGGCGATGCAGTCGACCAAACCGATTTTTAGGACTCTCTCTTGGGAGCCGGCCGCCATGAAAAGGGCTTTTTCAATTTCCATCCGGCGCTCTTCCTGAAGAGCTGTTTCGTCTTGGGCGAAGGCACTCCCCAGGGAAAGAGTGGTCAGGAAAGACATAACTAGAATCTTCGGAAAAGGCCTCATGGTTTTTCTTTTTCCTGTTTCAAAAGACGGCAAATTTTTTCAATCGTTTGCACGTACTGATTTCTTTCCTCAGGTTCCAGTTTTTCCACAATGTGTCTGAATATCTCTTTCCGCTGGTCCAAAAATTCGCGGGCTACTTTTTTCCCCTTGGCCGTGATGGAGACCCAGATCACGCGGCGGTCTTCCGTGGCATGTTCCCGCTTGAGGAGCCCTGCGTCAATGCCCCGGTCGACAAACCCTGTCACTGCGCTGGTCGTGACGTTTAAAAGTTCTGCAAGCTCCCGCATCATGCAGCGGTCTTTCTGCAAAAGATGCTGAAGGATAAAAAGCTGTGGAAAGGTGATTTCTCCCCGGGTGAGTACGTCGCTCGTCCGTTTTGTAATTTCTCTTATTAGGGTCGGGAGGAGTATTGACATTTTTTCCACAATCTCTTCTAATGAAAGGAGTTGCATCTAAATCCCTCGCTTTCCAAATTATCAAATTAGTTAACTATTAACAATATACACTATCGGAAGTTTCTTGTCAAGAGGGAAGGGGTGTCCTATTTTTTACTGCTCGATACGACCGCCGACTTGCCTCTTATGAACGGGACTTGATATAGTAAAGGTAGCGACGATGAGCCTTTTTCCGATTGCTGCAATTTCGTGCGTTCTTTTTTTGATCGCCTACCTCGTGTATGGCCGGCGCGTTGCAAAGTGGGTGGGCTTGTCAGCGCATCGGCCCACACCCGCTCATACCCTGAAGGACGGGGTGGATTATGTTCCGGCCAAGGCCCCGCTTCTTTTGGGTCAGCATTTTTCTGCGATTGCCGCTGCCGGCCCGATTGTCGGTCCGATTCTGGCAGGCTTATGGTTCGGATGGCTTCCGGCGCTTTTATGGATTGTCCTGGGTGCAATCTTTATGGGCGCCGTTCACGATTTTTCGAGTCTGATCGGCTCTGTCCGGCACGAAGCCCGCTCGATTGTTGAAATGGTGCGCTATCACATGGGCCCGAGGGCGCATCTTTTCTTTATGGGATTCGTGTGGCTTTCCCTTGTGTATGTCATCATCGCCTTCACGGATCTCACGAGTGCGGCGTTTGTGGAACCCTTTTTTGGAGGAGGCGTCGCTTCTTCCTCCTTCCTGTACCTGCTCGCCGCGGTGGCGATGGGAATCTGCCTTTACCGCTTTCGGATGCCCCTTTGG
>JBDRBD010000034.1:0-5951 GCA_043823025.1 Candidatus Omnitrophota bacterium
TCAAAGTATACCACAAAAAGAGATAAATCAAATCTTACTTTTGTGTTGATTAATTCTTATAACTTTCTAAATGACATGAAGTTATAAATATATAAAAATTAAAACTCGGATTTTCACAGAATTTTGCAAACTCGCTGCAAGAATTCGGCAAATTTTCACGTTATACATAGTGATGAATATGAGTTATTTTCTAAGTCAAGGAGTGAAGAAATGGACCGCAAGAAACCACTCGCTTTGTCGCGTGATTTCATCCCCATAGAGAATATTACAAATAGGATCCTTTTCTTAAGGGAAATGAAGGTGATGCTCGATAGGGATTTGGCTGAGTTATACAGAGTAAAGTCAATCGTCCTAAGGCAACAGGTAAAGAGAAATACTGAGCGCTTTCCAGAAGATTTCATGTTTCAGCTGACAGCGGTAGAGGCTCAACTCCTGGTATCACAAAATGTGATACCATCCAAAAAGAGCTTGGGAGGGTCGCTTCCCTACGCCTTCACTGAGCAAGGAGTCGCAATGCTTTCAAGTGTTCTACACAGTCAGCGAGCAATCCAGGTAAATATCCAGGTCATGAGGGCATTTACGAAACTTAGAAAGATGCTGATGGTCCATGAAGATTTAAAACGAAAAATTGAGGATATGGAAAAGAAATATGATCGACAATTCAAAATTGTGTTTGATGCTATCAGGAGATTGATAGAACCATCACCCGATCCAAAAAAGACGATCGGCTTTCGTACATAATCGAGGAATAAAAGCTAGACTTTAAACTCTGCGACCTTTTTCTGGAAGTCGGCGTCTGTGAGAACGGGTTTGGCATTTTCGGTGGGTATGGTCTCGGTGAGAGAGACCCACGACTTGGAGCCGGCGTATTGCTCTTCGTAATCGTGGAAACGCCCTTTGGAAAGTTTATAGACTCTGACCACGAGTAGCTGCAGCGCTTTTTCCGGCTTCTCGTTCCACAACTTTTCGAGATAGGCGTTGGCCCAGATGTGGCGTGGAGAAAGGGCGTTGAGAGATTGGAGCGAAGGGACGGGGACAGCTTTAATGATGCGGCCGCAGTGCGAAATCGGGATAAACTCTTCCTCATCGAAGGAGGTGTATCGTCTAAAAAAGTCCTGGCATTCCGGCTTGATGTCTTCCCGCGTCTGGCGCTCCAGAGACGGGTAAAGCAAAAATTCCTGGCCTTCCCGCAGAAACTCCCTTTCTTCGGCGCTCCCTTTTGTAAAAAGAATCGTTTGTTTCCCCTCAACCAGGGCCTGGCAGATGACCGCCCATTCCTTAAGTGCCAAGCTCCCCGTTTTTGCGTCAACGCTTTCTATTTTCATGACCTTCTCCTTCTTTCAAATTTTTGAGGATGATTTCGGCATTCCGGATAAGCGTTCCCCGCTTGACCCTGAGAAGAGGCGTTCCTTCAAATTTTTTTCGAAACGACGCATCATCCTTGAGCGAAAAAATTTCTTCCAGAGGAATACTCGGCGCAACGAGCCGTTCCTTCAATTCCTCCCAAGGCGTTTCAACAGGCGCGCTGTTCCGGGGACAAGCGTCAATACAAAGATCGCAGCCGAAAAGCCACTGGTCCATCTTCGGCTGAAGTTCCTCCGCAACGTCCCCCTGATGCTCGATGGTCAAATAGGCAATACAGCGCCGGGCATCGATGGTATACGGCTCCACAATGGCTCCCGTCGGACAGACGTCGATGCAAAGCCGGCAGTCCCTGCATCCGTCGACAATTCCTGCAGAAGCATCATACGCCAATTCCAAATCCGTGACAAGTTCCGACAGGAAAAAATAGGACCCGGCCGGGGTCACGAGCGTCGTATTCTTCCCGATAAATCCGAGTCCCGAGCGCGAGGCCAACTTTTTCTCGAGGATGGGTGCGGAGTCAACAAAAATTTGGAACGTACCGCTTCCAGCATGTTCACGGATTTTCTGGGAAAGGAGCTGTAGCTTTTCTTCAAGGACCTTGTGGTAATCCCTGCATCGGGCATAACGCGCCACCCGGCCTGATGCGCCGGATGCCCGGCGGGGTGTTTCGCCGCCCCGGCAATAACTCACCGTAAGGACAATGACACTTTTGGCAGACGGAAAACGTGATTTGAGGTGCTCCTGCCGCTCATCAAACTTCTGCAGGTAGGACATCGTGCCGGAATACCCTTTCCGGTTCCATTTTTCCAGGGAGGAGTCCTTTTCAAACAAATCTTTGGCGGGGAGAATACCAACGGAATAAAACCCCATTTCCTTTGCGCACGCCTTGATCCAGCTCGCTAAGGAAACAAGGCAGCCCGAAGGGGCGGCAGGCAGCATCAGCGCTTCCCGGCCTTTTTCTTCTCGTAGGAGGCCGAGATAACCGTGTGAATGCCGCCGCGCACAAAAAAGTCCCCTTCGACTTTCATGAAACGGGGACGTGTGGCCTTCACCAGATCGTCCAGGATTTGATTCACCACTTTTTCGTGGAAAGCACCTTCATTTCGGTAGGACCAAAGGTAGAGCTTCAGGGATTTGAGTTCGATGCAGCGTTGGCCGGGGATGTAGCGGATCCGGATCGTGGCGAAATCGGGCTGTCCTGTCCTCGGGCAAAGACAGGTAAACTCAGGACATTCCAGCTGAATTTCATAGCCCCGGTCTGGATTCGGGTTCGGAATAACCTCGAGATGTTTTGAAGGTCGTGAAGGCATGGGATGAAATAGAAAATCTCGCTCTCGAGACAAGAGGCCCGGGCTTAAGCCGAGGCCTCTCGTCGCTTAACTCCGAATTGGATGGGACGTTCTGAATTTATCTTTGGGCAGCAGAAAGCCCGGCTTTGTATCCTTCGTTATATCCGTCCTTGAATCCTTCCTGATAGCCCTTGGAATAAGGATCGATGGGCTCGGTCACTACTTGTCGGGTCTGCGGAACGGCGGCTTGCGGCGCTGTTCCTTGAAGGCCGCCTTTCAGGATCGGCTTGACAATCGCTTCGCGGCCGAGCGCTGTCCCGGCACCGATCAGAGCACCTTTACCGGCTTTTCCGCCGCTGGCTTCTCCAACAATTGCCCCTTCCCCCGCACCAAGCAGTGCGTCGATTAGAAAGTCGCCAGCCGCCTTATCTTCTGCAAACAGGACAGGGGCAACCATGAAGATCAGGTACAAAACCCCGAACAAAACGATGAAACAACTATTTTTCATGCCTTCCTCCTTCGGTAAAACCGCACTCGAAACTTCCGAAACGACATCGGCCGTTCGGCCAAAAGACCCTTTAAAACAGAGAAGTGGAGTTTATTTTATTATTATAATTATACCACAAATCTCCTGTCAATTTCCTTTTTCTGGAGGAAAGGCCGGCTCAGACGCTCTTATAGGGTGACGGCTTTTTTCGAACCTTCTGGAAGGAAGGCGGTTTTTGGAGAAATCGCTTCGGCTGCAGTTCCTTTTTGAGCCGCCACACGGCCGTTTTACTCTGTCGATTGGGCAGCTGATGCATCGAGTCTCCTTGCAAGGTACGGACAAGCCCGGGATTACGTTGCGTCTTTCAGAATCGCCTGCTTCACCTCAGTGATGGCGCAGGTCACTTCGATGTTGCGCGGGCAAGCATCCGTGCAGTTGAAAATGGTGCGGCAGCGCCACACCCCTTGATCCGTGTTAAGAATAGCCAAGCGCTCCCGCGCGCCCTTATCGCGGCTGTCAAAAATGAACCGGTGGGCCTGGACAATGGCAGCGGGTCCTATAAAGTTCTTATTGGGCCAGAAAGAAGGGCAGGAAGTGGTGCAGGAAGCGCAAAGAATGCACTTCGTGGTATCCTCAAACCGCCCCCGCGCTTTAGGGCTTTGAAGTCTTTCTTTTTCCGGAGGCGTTTCGTCGTTGATGAGATACGGCTTGATGCTCTGATAACTGGTAAAAAACGGAGTCATGTCGACGATGAGGTCCTTCTTGACGGCAAAACCCATCATCGGTTCAATCCGAATCGGCTGTCTCAGTTCTTTGATCAGCGTTTTACAGGCAAGGCGATTCCGGCCGTTAATCCGCATGGCATCCGATCCGCAAATCCCGTGGGCGCAGGACCGCCGAAAGGCCAGAGTCGGATCCAGCTGCCATTTGACGGTATTCAGCGCATCCAAAACGCGGTCGGTCGGCTCCGCTTCAACCGCATAGGTGACGAAGTGGGGTTTTCCATCCTTTTCCGGATTGAACCGTTTGATTTTAACTGTGACTCTCATGCATCTACCCGCTTGAGCGTAGAGCGTATTTTGTGAAGCGTATCTCGTAGTTCGTCGCTGGTTGTCCCTCGACTTCGCTCGGGACTCCCTTCGGTCGCTGGCCGCTGGTCGCTTGTTGCTATTTTCTGGTTTCTCATTCCAACCCACCCCCCATCCTCACAACCAAACCCACATCCCACTTCCCACGACTCATCTTTCGTCGTCCGTCGTCCGTTTCTGGTTTCTCACCCACACACCCATTCTCTCATTCTCGCATTCTCTGCTTTTATGGTCTTAGGTCTATGGTCTTTTGTCTCTGGTTTCTTGTGTTAATACTTCCTCTCCTCCGGCTGGAACTTTGTAATCACAACGCTCTTGTATCTCAATTCAAGGGCGCCGTTTTTCCGATAGCAAAGGGTGTGCTGAAGCCACTCCGCATCATTCCGCTTCGGATAATCCTCCCGGAAATGAGCCCCGCGGCTTTCTCTCCGTGCGAGTGCGCCTGCAACAAGGGCCTCCGCAAGATCCAAAAGAACTCCCAATTCAAAGGCCTCGTAGCAATCGGTGTTGTAAACACTTCCCGTATCCCCGATCCGAATTTCTCGAAAGCGCGCTTTGAGCTCTTTGAGCTTTTCCTGCATCTTTTGCAGACTCGCTCCCGTTCTAAAAACAGAGGCCTCTTGCATCATGGACGCCTGAAGTTCCGCCCGCAAGACCGACGCGCCTTCCTTGCCTTTTCCGCTTTTCAACCTGGCCATTTCCTCCTCGACGAAAGCGGCGGCATTCTTGGGCCAGGCAGGATACGAGGTGCTTTTTGAAAACTCCGCCATATGCCGGCCGCCGCGGCGCCCGAAAACAATGATGTCGATCAGGGAGTTGGTCCCGAGGCGGTTTGCCCCATGGACGGAAACACAGGCAGTTTCGCCGGCGGCATAAAGACCGGGCAAAACCGTATTTTTCTCATCCACGACCACCCGGGCCTCCACATCCGTCGGGATACCCCCCATGGCATAATGGGCCGTCGGCTGTACGGGGATCATCTCTTTGGCCGGATCACGGGCGAGATAGGTCTTCGTAAAATCGGTGATGTCGGGAAGCTTTTCTTCAAGCAGTTTCCTCCCCAGATGGGTGAGGTCCAAGTGAACGAAATCACCTCCGCCGATTCCCCTCCCTTCCCGAATCTCAAGGTAAACGGCCCGCGAAATCAGGTCGCGCGGCGCAAGATCCAAGAGGGTGGGGGCGTATCGCTCCATGAAGCGCTCCCCCGCATCGTTCCGGAGAAAGCCCCCTTCCCCCCGCGCGCCTTCTGTAATGAGGATTCCCATCTTGTAAATCCCGGTCGGATGGAATTGGAAAAATTCCATATCCTCAAGCGGGATACCGCGGCGAAACACAATGCCCATGCCGTCCCCTGTCAGGGTATGGGCATTCGAAGTAATCTGATACATTCTGCCGCATCCTCCCGACGCAAAAAGCACACTTTTGGCGTGGAAGGTATGGATTTCCCCTGTTTCAAGACAAACCGCGACGACGCCGGCCGTGCGCCCTTCGGAAAGGACCAGATCAAGCACGTGAAATTCGTCGAAAAAGGTAACGTCCCGTTTGATGCACTGCTGATACAGCGTCTGGAGGATCATATGGCCTGTCCGGTCCGCCGCATAACAGGCCCGCCGGATGGACTCTTTCCCGAATTCCTTGGTGTGTCCCCCAAAGTTCCGCTGGTCGATGCGCCCATCGGGAAGCCGATTAAACGGGAGCCCCATATGTTCCAAGATATAAATC
>JBDRBD010000035.1:0-6076 GCA_043823025.1 Candidatus Omnitrophota bacterium
TACCCTCCTCTCTATCTTTGCTCTGGCGCTCGCACATGTGATTGCGGTCGACACGACGGGACACAACTTTTCGACTTCCAAGACGCCTGTGACCGGACGGACCATCTCTTCTATCGAGAAACGGCGCGAAAGATCCAAGGCCTTTTATGCGGCGTGGAGCGGAATGAATCTCGGCCGGATGATTACGAAGAACAATCCCTCCTCAACCTCTTGGTCGGACGGCCCATACTATATCGATAGCCCCGGGCTCATGGGAGAATATAGGGTCACCGCTTCCTTGACTTCCGTCAATTCCGACCCGGCGCATACCTTGGCCAATGAACTTCAGGTGAAGTCGCTCGGACGGAAGATCAAGTGGCCCTATGAAATCACCTCGGACTATCTCATCGGAGAGCGGTACCGGCGCTCAAGCTGTGCCTATGTCTCCGATTATGGCGGACTCGTCAACTATGTGCCGGTGAGGGCGATTGATACGACAGACAGCAATCCGCTCTATGAGGGGGGCTTGGACAAGGACATGGGAAGGCGGGGGAGCCCTACCTGCTCCGGGCAAGTTGGTGTCTGTAATATCAAACTCGGGAACAGGACCTGGGTACGTGATGTTGGGTCTGGTCAGTTCCTTATCATCGACTTCTGGAGGAATGAGACCATCAATGAAATCCGTTTCCTGAACGAAAGGAAACCGAATGGTATTCAACAAATGACCGTTTATACCTGGGATGCGGGTACCGGCAGCTGGGTGAGCCAGGGAACGCAGACCTTTCCAGTGGGATGGGTTTCGAATCCCGCGGCCCCCGAAGAACTCCCGTTTGCCGACTTCGACAGCGGGCGAAGCTGCGCACATCCGAACGTCTATCGAGGTGACCGATGCTCGGACTTTCTCGACAAGGACAATAACGGAAATGTTTGGTCGAACCTGTACAAAAACGGATATGGGTCTGTCACTGACCCGTGTATTTTTGACTTGGGCTTTACTTACCACTGCTGGCCCGAGACTAGCGACTATTCCTATATCGCGCGCTTTCCTTTAGCGGCACCAGTGACCACTTCGAAAGTTAAGATGGTGCTTGTATTTGACCCAACGAATACCTCTTACATGGTTAAAGAGCTCAATATTTACAACGGCGGCACAAACGTCCTCAAGGCCAACCACGGAATCGTCCGCGTCTATCACGGCGACCCTCTTGTCTATGGGGACCGGGGCGGCACGCAAAACGCCGGCACCGTCTTCACCGAACCTACCACTTACCCCTGACTCCGAAGGGCAGCACCAGGGACACTCTTGAGCCTGTTCCTCTTCGAGAAACGACTTGACCTATTTTTGGAATGATGTTATAATTCTCTGAAATAAAAAGAGTTTTGACCCGACCGAGGGAAATTCTCTTGAAGAAAAAAGGAACTGGGGGAAGACCTTTGCGCACGAAAGCCGGACACAAAACCCAACTTTCCTGGCTCAATACCCTTTACGAAATTGTTCGGGATGTCAATTCCTCGCTTGGCTTAAAAAGCACCCTCAAAATCATCGTTGACAAAGCAACGAAGCTTCTCGAAGTTGAACGCACATCCCTCATGCTCCTCGACAAAAAAGGGAAAACTCTCGCCATTTACGCCGCCACAGGGCTTTCGCCCGCCATTATCCGGAAAAGCCGCATCAAAGTCGGGGAAGGGGTCTCCGGATGGGTGGCCGAGAAGGGAAAGCCGCTCCTGATTCAGGATATCAGCAAGGACAAGCGATTCAGAAAAGATAAGAAGGAGCGGGGAGGCTATTCCACCAACTCGCTCCTTTCGGTACCCCTCAAGGCAAAAGGGAAAACGATCGGTGTCTTGAATGTCAACAACAAAAAAGGGAGAGCGGTTTTCGCAAAAGCGGACCTTGAGCTTTTGACCGCCCTGGCCGATGAAGCGGCCATCGCCATCCATAACGCGCGGCTTTTTGATGAACTGGTGCAGGCGAATGAACGGCTGAAGGAGCTGGATAAACTGAAGTCCGATTTTGTCGCTAAGGTGTCCCATGAGCTCCGCACGCCGCTGGCTACCACAAGGTATCTGACCACGGCAGTGCGGGGGGAATTGAAGGGATCCGGGACAGAACGCCAGGAAGAACACCTCACGGTCATCGAAGACAACCTCGACCGCCTCACGCGGCTCATCGACAATCTCCTTGATTTTTCAAAGTTCGAGGCAGGGAAGTTTGAGCTTAAGAAAGCCCGCGCCGATCTTCTTGCGATTGCCAAGGAAGTGTTTGAGGGGCTTCGGAAGAAAGCGGAGGAAAAGGGGCTTCAGACGTCGCTCCTTCCGCCCGGATCCCCGCTTCCGCTCACCTATCTCGACCAGGACCGGATGACTGAGGTCGTTACCAACCTCGTCGACAATGCCATTAAATACACGCCGCGGGGCGGCTCTGTCACCGTTGAAGTGAAGGGGTATGACGGGGGAATCCTCCTCAGCGTCCGGGACACGGGAATCGGAATCCGCAAGGAGGACCAGGAAAAACTCTTTGAAAGGTTCCGGCAGCTTGGGCCGAGTCCTCATCTGGAAAAAGGCGTTGGACTCGGTCTTGTGATCGTCAAGGAAATCGTGGAGCTCCATAAAGGAAAAATCTGGGTCGACTCCAAGGTGGGAGCCGGAAGCGTTTTTTCGGTGCTCATCCCGGTCTTGACGGACGAGGCATTTTTCCTGGAAAGACTCTTTCAGGAAATCCGGAAAGCCCGGGAGAATGGAGACAATCTGGCGCTGGTCATTTTAGGGCTTGAAAATTTTGAAGAACTCAAGGAAAATGTGGATGAAGGAAGCATGGAATCGCTCCTCAACGAATTGGTGCGCCTTGCGAAGGAAACGGTCCGTCGGCCAAGCGACGTCGTGGCCAGTTACAAGCAAGGTAAAATCATCGCGATCCTCGCCGGCGCCGACAAAGGGGGAGCGCTGGTCATCGCCCAGCGCGTCGAAAAAACAGTCAACGAGCACCCTTTCGTGATTCAGGGAAAATCGCTTAGCCCGAAACTCCGGTTCGGCATTGCTGTTTATCCCGAGAACGGCGTGACGGAAGAGGAACTGGTTAAAACTGCGGAAAGGATGTTATACCACAGGTCCGATGGAACGTAAAAAAATTCTGGTGATCGAAGACGAAGTTGATTTTTCTCGGGCCCTCCGGGCTATTCTTGAGGCGGAGGGCTTTGAGGTTCACACGGCGTTGACCGGGAAGGAGGGCCTGGCCTCGGCCAAGAGCGTTTTTCCCGACCTCATTGTCCTGGATGTCATGCTTCCCGAAATTGACGGTTACAAGATTTGCCGTCTTCTGAAATTTGATGAACGCTACAAAAAGATTCCCATCATCATGCTCACTGCCCGCGCCCAGGAAGAGGACAAAGCGCTTGGCCAGCAGACCGGTGCGGATGTCTATTTGGTTAAAGGACAAAGGCCGGAAATTCTTATTGGCCATATCAAAAGGATCCTTTCACAAGACCAAGATTCCCCTGAAACGTCTTCGTAACGGAAATCCTCTCAAAAACAACCTGACTTATGCAAAAGAATGGAATATGGTTTATGCAACTATTTACAATTATGTGTGTTATATCAACTTTAATAGTTTCTCATGAAACTTCTTTTAACACCTATTGACTTTTTAAAACTTACATGATATACTTTTATCAGAATTTTAAAAAGTGGTTCAAACATGAAACCGATCCCGATTACACAATATTCCCAGCTTATGACGGTCGAAGAAGTCGCTCAATATCTCGGTATTCACGCCATGACCGTTTACCGGATGCTCAAGAAAACCGACATTCCGGCAACAAAACTTTTGGGGAAATGGCGATTCAAAAGGGATGTCCTGGACCGTTGGCTTGAATCGCGGATGGAAGGACGGTGCGTGCGTTCCAGGCGGAAAGGGTGATCCGATGCCCAGAGAAAAATCTCAGTCCTTAGAAGAGGCGCTCATCGCCAAAAAACTTTTGGACCCTGAGCGGTTGAATCGGGCCAAGGGCGAAGCGGAAAAATCCAGCGAATCCCTTGGGAAAGCTCTGGTGCGGCTGGGCTGGCTTTCGGAAAAAACGCTGGTTTCGCTTCTGGAGGAGTTGACCGGACTTCCTTCGGTGGACCTGGACACCTACACCATCGATCCGCTGCTTTTGGAGCTTGTTCCGGAAGCGGTGGCGCGGCGCTATCATCTGGTTCCCTTATTCAAAATTGGAAACGTTCTCACCGTCGCCATGGCGGATCCCGCCAACTATTTTGCCCTTGACGAAGTGCGTCTGAAATCCAACTGCGACGTTGAAGCCGTCATCAGCACTGGAGACAAAATCAATCAGGCCATCGACCAATACTATGGAACCGGAAGCCCGATGGAGACCCTGGTTCAGGCGGTTTCCCAGCATACCATGGAGCTGGGGGATGAAGAGCTTGTGGAAGAAGCGCCGGTCATCCAGATGGTGAACCTGTTGATCGAACAGGCGGTGCGGGATCGGGCGAGCGACATTCATATTGAACCGGAAACGGACAGCCTCCGTATCCGCTACCGGATTGACGGCATTTTACACGAGGTCCCTGCTCCTCCCAAGGCGCTCGAACGCGCGATTGTTTCCAGGATTAAGGTGTTGTCGAAGATGGACATTGCCGAAAGGCGGATTCCCCAGGACGGCCGATTCAGGATTCATGTGGACAACAAAGAAATTGACCTGCGCGTCTCTACTATCCCAACCCACCACGGAGAGAACGTGGTCATGCGGCTTTTGGATACCGCCACGGTCCTGATCAGCCTCGAGGAGCTTGGTTTTCCGCACCAGACATACGAAATTTTTAAAGATCTCATTCATCGGCCCCACGGTATTATTCTGGTCACAGGTCCGACCGGAAGCGGCAAAACCACCACCCTCTATGCCTGTCTCAATAAGATCAGCAGCCTTGAAAAAAATATCATCACCATTGAGGACCCGATTGAATATGAAATGCAGGTGATCCGCCAGATGCAGGTGAACCCGAAAATCGGCCTCACCTTTGCCAACGGCCTCCGTTCGATCCTCCGGCAGGATCCGGACATCATTATGGTCGGGGAAATCCGCGACGTGGAGACTGCGGAGATGGCGGTGCAGGCGTCCCTCACAGGGCATCTGGTCCTTTCGACGCTGCATACCAATGATGTGGCGGGGGCGCTGACGCGCCTGGTGGATATGGGCGTGGAGCCTTTTCTGATTTCTTCGACGGTGATCGGGGTGATGGCCCAGCGGCTCGTGCGTCTCATCTGTACCCAGTGTAAAACCTCGTATACCCCTTCGCCGGAACTCCTGAAGGAATTAAATATTTCAGTTCCCAAGCAAGGGGAGAAGCTGCTTTTGTATCGGGGTGCGGGATGCCGTTTCTGCAAGGAAACCGGCTACAAGGGACGGACCGCCATTTTTGAATTGATGATGATGGACGAAGAGACCCGGGAGCTTGTGGTGCAGAAAGCCGCAAGTCCAACCATCAAGGATGCGGCCTGCCGCAGGGGGATGCGGCTTTTGAGAGAAGACGGACTCGCGAAGGCCTTTAGCGGCGCGACCACGATCGAAGAAGTCCTTCGCGTGACCCAGGAAGAATAACCGCGGAGAATGCGAGAATGAGAGAATGCGTTAAGCCAAAAACGCATTCTCGCACACACGCACACACGCATTCTCAAGAGAGGGATTCAAGTTTATGCCAATCTACACCTACAAAGCGCGTGATGCCTACGGCCGCCTCATTCACGGGAGGATGGAAGCCAAGGATGAGGAGACCCTCGCCTCCCGTCTCAAGAAACTCGGTTGTTTGGTGACGCGGGTGCGGGAACGGTCCGGAGGATTTACCATTGAGGAAGTGGCGGATTTTTTCCGCTGCGTCAAAGAAGGGGAGCTGGCCCTCACCACCCTTCAACTCGCGAAGATGGTCCGCGCGGGGATTCCGTTATTGGAAGTGCTGAGGACAGTGGTAGAGCAGACGGAAGGGGAGTATTTCAAGAATGTGATGGCGGATGTGGCGCGAAACGTTGAGGGCGGCAGTCCGCTTTCCGATGCGCTTTCACGATACCCTCAAATTTTTGACGACGGGTACGTGAGCATCGTCC
>JBDRBD010000036.1:0-19831 GCA_043823025.1 Candidatus Omnitrophota bacterium
AATCCGGTGACCACGATCGGAACGCGGTATTTTCGGGCAATCGGTTCATACTCTGTGTATCCCATCACGGTGCACACATGCCCTGCAGCCAAAAAACCCTGGACGCGGTTGTGAGGCGAATTCAAAATCGCCTCCATGGCGGGAGGGACAAGGACATGGGACACCAACACTGAAAAATTGCGGATCTTTTTTTGAGAGGCTTGATAAACGGCCATCGCGTTGGCCGGAGCCGTCGTTTCAAAGCCGACGGCAAAAAAGACCACTTCGCGGTCGGCCGATGCCTGCGCGATCTTGAGCGCATCCATCGGGGAATAAACGATTCGGACGTCGGCGCCTTTCGCCTTGGCGGAAAGGAGGTCTTGTTGCGTCCCTGGAACGCGCAGCATGTCTCCGAAGGAGCAGAAAATCGTGTTCACAGTGGAGGCGATTTCAATCGCCTTGTCGATAAGTTCAACCGGCGTGACACAAACAGGGCATCCCGGGCCGTGAACGAGAGTGAGGGCTTCCGGCAAAAACCTGTCCACACCAAACCGGACAATGGCATGCGTCTGACCGCCGCAGACTTCCATCAGGGTCCAGGGCCTCGTCGTGATTCTGGCAATGGCCCGGGCGTATTGCGAAGCGCTCTCGGCATCCCGGTATTCGTCGACGAATTTCATGGCTTTTCCGAATCACTTACCCGCTTTGACGCGGTTCAGTTGGCTGCTGCGGCCCGCTTTGCGGCGATGCATCGGGAGAGAAATTCAGCGCCGAAAGAAGATGGTACAGCCGCCAGCGCGCCTGGGCATCTTTACCCGCCGCTTCGAACAATCTTTTGGCCTCTTCGGGCTTGCTCTTCGTGAGCATCTTGAACCGGTTTTCCATATAAAGATACTGCGAAAGCGGCAGTTTCGGAGCCGGTGAATCCAGGATCAGCGGATTTTCCCCCCGCTTCAAACGTTCCGGATGATAGCGATATAAAATCCACTGACCGGAATCCACGGCGGCCTTCTGGTTCTGGACGGCGGTCGCCATGTCGATTCCCTGGGCAATGCAGTGGCAGTAAGCGATGATCAGGGAAGGACCGGGATATGCCTCCGCCTCCAGAAATGCCTTCAGGGTATGCTCGTCCTTGGCGCCGAGGGCAACACTCGCGACATAGGCATTGCCATACGTCATCGCAATGAGGCCCAAATCCTTCTTGGGAGTAGGTTTTCCGCCCATCGCAAATTTGGCCACGGCCGCACGGGGTGTGGCCTTGGACATCTGACCGCCTGTGTTGGAATAGACCTCGGTGTCCAGAACAAGGATATTGACGTTGTATCCGCTGGCCAGAACATGGTCCAATCCTCCGAACCCGATATCGTAGGCCCATCCGTCGCCGCCCACAATCCACACGCTCTTTTTCACCAGCATATCGGCGATTGACAAAAGCTGCCGGGCCTCGTTCGATTTCAGCTTCTTCAGTTTCTCTTTAAGGAGGGCTACCCGCTCTCGTTGCTCATAAATCCCTGCCTCATCTTTCTGATCCGCCGCGACGATCGCCTGAACCAGCGCGTTCTCCAGTTCGCCGGAAAGCTTTTTCAATAGTTCGACGGCAAATTCCTTTTGCTTGTCGAGGGAGATCCGGAAGCCGAGGCCGAATTCCGCGTTGTCCTCAAAGAGGGAATTCGACCACGCCACCCCGCGCCCCTCGGCATTCTGCGACCAGGGGGTCGTCGGAAGATTCCCGCCGTAAATGGAAGAACAGCCGGTGGCATTGGCCACGAGGGCGCGGTCCCCGAAGAGCTGGGTCAGGAGTTTCAAATAGGGCGTTTCGCCGCAGCCGGCGCAGGCACCGGAAAACTCAAACAAAGGTTGTTGAAACTGCTGCTGGCGGACGTGCGTGACATCGAGCTTTCGACGGTCGACTTCCGGAAGCGAGAGGAAAAAGTTCCAGTTCTCCTTCTCCTGTCCCCGTAAGGGGATCTGCGGCCGCATGTTAATGGCCTTCAGACGCGCTTCGGATTTGTTGCGGACGGGGCACACTTCGACGCAGATCCCGCACCCCCGTACAGTCCTCGGGCGCGACCTGAAGGGTGTATTTCATAAGCTTCCATTCGCGGTCGCGGGCGTCGGCGGACAAAAAGCTTTTGGGTGACTTTTCCAGGAACTTCGGGTCGTAGACTTTCGCGCGAATCACGCCGTGGGGGCAGATCATCACACACTTGTTGCATTGAATGCAGATGGCCGGATCCCAGACCGGGATCTCGAGCGCGAGGTTGCGCTTTTCCCATACGGTAGTCCCAGTCGGGAAGGTGCCGTCCGAGGGCATCTCACCCACCGTCACCGAATCGCCCTCCTGCGCAATCACTTTCCCGAGGACATTCCGCACAAAAGGCGGCGCCTCCGGGGGGACCGGAGGAACCATTTCAATCGTGCTGTCGGCGCGAGCCGGAACTTTCACTTCCTTCAGATGTTCGAGTGCTGCATCCACGGCCTTGATATTCAGTTGCACAATCTCCTCTCCCCGCTTGCCATAGGTCTCCCGAATCGCCTCTTTGATTTTGACAATCGCTTCCTCAGGCGGCAGGACGCCGGAGATGGCAAAGAAACAGGCCTGCATGATGGTGTTGATGCGCCTTCCCATCCCGCATTGTCGCGCGACCCCATCCGCGTCGATCACATAAAACTTCAACTTTTTATCGATGAGCTGCTGCTGGACAAGGCGCGGAAGACGACTCCACACCTCCTCAGAACCGTAAGGGGCATTCAAGAGAAAAGTGCCGCCTGGGACAATCGAACGAAGCATATCATACCGTTCCAGAAACGTATACTGGTGGCAGCCGACAAAGTTTGCCTGGGTCACGAGGTATGTGGACCGAATTGGCTTGGGGCCAAACCGGAGGTGCGAAACGGTCATCGCCCCCGCCTTCCGGGAATCGTAGACAAAATAGCCCTGTATATAGTAATCGGTATTCTCCCCAATAATCTTAATCGAATTCTTGTTGGCTCCCACCGTGCCGTCCGAGCCGAGGCCGTAGAAAAGTGCGCGGATCGTTGTCTCCGGCTCAATGGAAAATTCCGGATCATAAGGAAGACTCGTGTGGGCAACGTCATCCTGGATGCCGATGGTGAATCGGCTTTTTAACTCCTTTTGCGCCAGATGGTCAAAGACACCCTTCACCATTGCCGGGGTGAATTCCTTCGAAGAAAGTCCGTACCGGCCTCCGATGAGGCGCGGAGACTGTTTCAAGACACCAAAGCCGCGGCGAAGGCCTTCCTGAACGGCGAGTGCAACGTCCAAATAAAGCGGTTCCCCCGTACTCCCCGGTTCTTTCGTGCGGTCCAGAACCGCCACGACTTTCGTGGTCGCGGGAAGTGTTTCAAAGAACTGTTTCATTTCAAACGGGCGGTATAAATTCACCTTCACAAGCCCGACTTTTTCGCCGCGCCCCACAAGGGTTTCGACCGTCTCAAAGGTTGTCTCTGCGCCGGAGCCCATCAGGACGATGAGCCGCTCCGCATCCGGCGCGCCATAGTACTCAAAAAGGCGATAACGCCTCCCCGTTTGTTTCCCAAAACGGTCCATGGCCTCCTGGGTGATCCGGGGGCAGGCGTCATAATAAGGATTCACCGTCTCCCGCGCCTGAAAAAAGACGTCCGGGTTCTGGGCGCTTCCGCGAAGGACGGGATGCTCGGGCGAAAGCGAGCGCGCCCGGTGGTCGGAAATCAGCGGGTCATCGATCAGGGCGCGGAGAGTCTCCTCGGACAAAAGTGTTACTTTCGATACCTCATGGGATGTCCGGAACCCGTCAAAAAAATGCAGAAATGGGATGCGGGAACCGAGGCTCGCCGCCTGGGCAATCAGCGCAAAGTCCATCGCTTCCTGCACCGAGGCGGAACATAAAAATGCAAATCCGGTCGACCGCGCGGCCATGACATCCCCGTGGTCGCAAAAGATGGAAAGGGCATGCGTCGCGACGGTGCGAGCGGCGATATGGAACACGGTGGGAGTGAGTTCCCCTGCAATCTTGAACATATTGGGGATCATGAGGAGAAGCCCTTGGGATGCGGTAAAGGTTGTCGCCAAAGACCCCGTCTGAAGGGCTCCGTGCACTGCCCCTGCCGCTCCCCCTTCGCTTTGCATCTCGATGACCCGGGGCACGGTCCCCCAGAGATTCAGCTTCCCCTCGGAAGCCCAGGCATCCGCCCACTCCCCCATCGGCGAAGCGGGGGTAATGGGGTAAATCGCAATCACTTCGTTCGTTGCATACGCCACCTGCGCAACGGCTTCGTTGCCATCCAGGATTTTATACGTTTGTTTTGGCATAAATCACACCTATCTTTTTCAAATCATCAAATACACGTACTGCCTGCGCTTTGTTCAAGGTGCTAATCGCAAATCCGACATGAACAATGACATAATCTCCCAAAGAGGCCTCCGGCACATACGAAAGATCCACCTCTTTGACGATGCCGCCGAAGCTGACCTTTCCCCGCCGCGAAAGCGCCGTCTCGTCCAGGATGCTCACAATTTTTCCGGGAACCGCTAAACACATAATAACCTGTTGAAAATCAAATGTAAGCGCGGAACTTCGCGGATTTTGTGCGGATGACCGCGGATGCTTCGATAGATTATCCGCGTAAATCCGCTAAAAATCTGCGGGAATCCGCGTCAGAATTGCATGATTCAACGGTCTCCTAAACACATAACGTGGACTCGACCGGAGAGGCGTCTTCCGCTTTCGGTCTCACCTGCGCCAATGCTGCAATCACCTGACCTACAGCAATCCCGCCGTCATTGGGCGGAATCCGCTGATGCCAGTAAGGAAAAAACCGTTCCTCGCGGAGGCGTGAAACGGCCCGTTCGGTCAAAAAGCGATTCTGGAAGCAGCCCCCCGAGAGGACAACCCGCCTTTCGCCGACGGCGTGCGCCATGGAAACAATGAGTTCCGCAAGCGCATTGTGAAACTTTGCCGCAATTTCGCCGAGGGGGAGACCGGCTTCTGCATCTTTCAAAATACCAAGAACCATCGGTCCCCAGTCCGCCATATACGTGACCGCTTTACCTTTTTCCCGAACGGCCTTCAAGACAATTTCATAGTACGCTTCTGTCTCAAATCCCTCCAGGGCAAACTCAAGCTCCATCGCGGCCTGGGTCTCGTACCGGATGCGTTGGCAGACGCCGATCAGGGCGGAAACTGCATCGAAGAGCCGCCCTGCGCTCGACGTATACGGGGCATTGACCCCTTTCTGCAACATTCTTTCCAACACTCTCCGCTCTCCGGGGGTGAACGACCGCACCGGAATGCACGAGTCCATCGCAAAGCAGTCGCTTCCGAAAAGTTCGTAAAGAAGCCCGATCGCGGCGCGGCGCGGCTCCCGGATCGCCTGATCCCTCCCGGGAAGACGAAACGTCCTCAAATGACCTCTCCGCAGGAAAGTGCTGCCGGACACCTGGAGAAATTCCCCTCCCCAAACGGTTCCGTCCAGTCCGTATCCTGTGCCGTCCCAACAGACGCCGAGGAGCGGGCCTTCCAATTCGTTTTCCGCCATGCAGGACAACGCGTGCGCATGATGATGCTGCACGAAAACGACGGGGAGCCCCAGAGCCTTGGCGTACTGGGTTGAGATATAGTTCGGATGCGCATCACAGGCAACGGCTTCCGGGCAGAGCCCATAAAGCTTCTTGAACGCGGCAATGGCTTTCTGAAACGCCCCGAGGGCCTGCACGGTCTCCAGGTCACCGATATGCTGGCTCATTAAAATATTGTTTCCGACGGATACGGCAACGGTATTTTTGAGATGGGCCCCGACGGCAAGGAGCGGCGGCATCGCTGTTTTGTGACGCACCGGAAGAGGCGCATAGCCCCGCGCGCGGCGCAAAATCAACTCCCGAGATGCCATGACCCGAGCCACGGAATCATCCACATGGCGCGCAATGGGACGGTTGTGGACCAGGAAAGCATCTGCGATGGGCCCGAGCCGCGTCAGAACCTCGTTTTCCTCTGTACAAATCGTTTCCTCCGAAAGATTGCCGCTGGTGGCGACCACGGGGAAACCCAATTCTGCCATCAAGAGATGATGGAGAGGCGTGTACGGAAGCATCACGCCCCAATAAGGATTTCCGGGCGCAACCGCATCCGCCACTTCCGCGGGGGCGCTCTTCCGCCGCAAAAGGACGATGGGGGATTCGGGAGAAAGGAGAAGGCGTTCTTCGAGCGCCGACAGTTCGCAATGCCGCTTCACCCATTCCAGCGACGGCGCCATCAGGGCAAACGGTTTTTCCTCCCTCCCCTTCAGCTGACGCAGACGAAACACCGCCTCTCCCCGGCGCGCATCCACTACGAGATGAAACCCCCCGAGCCCCTTCACCGCGAGGATGAGCCCTTCGCGGAGGAAGCGGCTTGCCTCGAGGAGGGCTTCATGGCGTATTTCCAGCATCTTTCCCTGCCGGTCCCACAGGGCCAGGCGCGGCCCGCATTCCGGGCAGGCATTCGGCTGGGCATGAAAACGCCGGCTTCTGGGGTCCTCATACTCTTCCCGGCAGCGCTCGCATAGGATGAATGTCTTCATCGTCGTATTGGCGCGGTCATAGGGGAGTGCTTCGAGGATGCTGTAGCGCGGCCCGCATTGGGTGCAATTGGTAAACGGATAACGATACCGGCGGTCCAACGGGTCAAAGATTTCCTTCAGACAGTCAGGACAGGTGGCGATGTCCGGGAGAATCAAGGCTGTTTTTTCGCGGAAGGAATCGCTTTTTTTGATTTCAAATGCAGGATAGCCGACGGGGTCCAGGAAAGAGGACTCCAGACTCTGAAGGTAGGCGCGGGGCGGTTTTTCCTTTTCAATCCGCAATAGAAACTGTTCGAGCGCTTCCCGATTTCCCTCCGCCTCAATCAAAATGCCTCCTGAATCATTCCGCACCCATCCGGAAAGTCCGAGCGACGTTGCCAGCCGGAAAATAAAGGGACGGAACCCGACGCCCTGGACGATTCCGCGAATCACAATCTGCAGCCGCAAACCCGCAGGAGCCGGTACAGCGCTAAGCGTTTTGGGTTCCATCATATCTTCACCTCGATGCTTTCAAGCAAGCCCCGGTGGGTTGCTTGATTCCCATGACCTTTTTGGCGCGCTGTTTCTTGGCAACGGCCTCAACCTGACGCATCGAATGCTGCATCAACGAGAACTCATGCGTCCAGCATCAGACCCTTTCAAATTCTTGAAGAATGCGCTGCATCAGGCGTTCTGCCCGAGAGCCATGCGGGCATCCAGCACCACTGCGCCCTCCCCCTCGTCATGGACAAGGAGCGGGTTAATGTCGATCTCGGTAATGTCGGGATTCTCGCAGGCCAGCTGGGACAACCGCAGCAGGCACTCCTGAATCGTCTTGAGGTCCGCAGGCTTTTCCCCTCGAATCCCCTGCAGAATCGGATAGGTGCGTATGGATCGAATCATGTCCTTCGCTGAAAGTTCCCGCATCGGCGCCAGACGGAAGGCCACATCTTTCAGTATCTCCACATAAGACCCGCCAAGGCCAAACATCACAACCGGTCCAAATTGTGGATCCTGCTTCATTCCGAGAATCACTTCCCGTCCGCGCCGCGCCATGGCTTGAATCAACACGCCCTGGATGTCCGCCTGCGCGACATTTTTCGAAATAACTTTTTTCATCTCCCGAAAGGCCCGGGTGACGGCTTCCGGCGTAGCGAGGTTCAGGCAGACGCCTCCCACATCAAGTTTGTGAATGATGGTGGTGGAGATAATCTTCATGGCGACGGGAAAACCGATCTTCTGGGCTTTCACAGCGGCTTCCTCTTCTGTCTTGGCCAGCGCATAGGCAGGAAGCGGGAATCCATAGGCCTTGAGCACTTCCATGGACTCATAGGTGGTGAGGATATTCTGTTTTTTCTTTTTGGCGTCGCCGAGGATTGCCCGGGCGGAACTTTTATCTACCGGGAACTCCTTGGTCTGGGTCCGCGGCCGTTTGAGCCAGTGCCGATACTCCACCATGGTCTGGAGGGCTCCCGCCGCTTCTTCGGGAAACCTGAAATGGGGGACGCGGTTGGTTTGAAGGATGTACACGCCGGCGGCAACATCGACGGCCCCCATAAAAGAGGCCGTAATGGTCTTGTCTGTTTTACCGTTGAATCCAATCACAACCTTCGCGATATCCTCGATGTCCGTCATGGCCTGCGGCGTGAGGATAACGATGATGCAGTCCACATTCGGGTCTTTCACCACTGCGTCCAATGCATAGGCATAGCGGTCGTGCTGAGCGTCTCCAATCACATCTACAGGATTGTATAAATTGGCTGTCGGCGGCAATCCTTTCCGGAGAATCTCAATCGTAGCGGGTTCAAACTCCGCCAGTTGAAGGCCGCGGCGAACGCAGGCGTCTGTTGCCATTACGGCGGGACCTCCGGCATTGGCCACAATCGCCACGCGGTTTCCCTTGGGAAGGGGCTGATTGGCGAACGGGACGGCCAGATTGAACATCTGCCGAATGGACTCCACGCGAAGGACCCCGGCCTGGGTGAAAATCGCATCGTAGACTTCATCCGGCCACATCAGCGAACCGGTATGGGAACGGGCCGCTTTGGCGCCCTGAACCGTGCGGCCGGCCTTGATTGCGAGGATCGGCTTGGGGTGAGCGGCTTCTCCCGTAATCTCACGAACAACTTCGATAAAAGCAGTTCCGTACGAAAGGTCCTCAATATACATCAAGATGACATCTGTCTGCGAATCGTGCTGAAGGTACTTTAAAATGTCGAGCTCGCCCAAGACCGCTTTATTTCCGAAACTGATGAATTTGGAAAAACCGATGTTCTCTCCTTTGGCATAATCCAGGATCGCCGTGCAGAGAGCGCCGCTTTGCGACAGAAAAGCAATGTTGCCATGCCGGGGCGTGCTGCGGGAGAAACTCGCGTTCATGGAAACTGCCGGGTCCGTATTGATAAGGCCGAGACAGTTCGGTCCCAATACCGGGAGATTGTGCTCTCGGGCTAAGGAGGCCAGCTCCTTTTCAAATGCTGCCCCCTCCGGCCCCACTTCCTTAAAACCGGCTGAAATCACAATGGCGCCTTTAATCCCTTTCTGGATGCCTTCTTTGAGCGCGGCAATGGAAGCTGCGGGAGGAACAATCAAGACTGCAAGGTCAACCGGATCCGGGATCTCCAGGATTGAAGGATAACATCGGACGCCCAAAATATCCGCGGCCTTCGGGTTCACCGGATAAAAAGCCCCTTTATACCCGCCGGTCATCAAATTCTTGAAAACCGCATGACCCACGGTCTCTTCCCGGCGGGAAGCTCCGATCACGGCAACGCTTTTCGGACTGAATAAGGATTCCATCGATGTTGCTTCCATATCTCTTTTCTCTCCTACTGGTTGAATAACCCGGTTTCCCACAAATAACCTACAGCCCACTTAAAAGATGTTTTGTCTTTGATCAGCGAAGGTTGCCCAGAAACACCACCGCCAGCGCCACAAAAGAAAAGCAGGTAGGATGGATTGAAGTGCCTCAGGACCATTTTCGCTCAAAAGGCTTCATTTTTCAACCTTTTCAAAAAACCAGACGCTCACCGCCCTGCGTTCTGGTGCAGGAGGGGCTGGTAACAACAGGTGCTGTCTTCCGCAAGATAATCGCCGGTGAGCGCATGTGCTCTGGAACGGGAGCCGCCGCAGACTTCGCGGTATTCACAGACGCCGCATCGTCCTTTCAATAGTTCGGGATCCCGAAGCGCCACAAAAAGGGGACTATCCCGGTAGATATTTCCGAGGGGGAGATCCCGAACATTCCCTGCGGAAAGCGGCAAAAATCCGCTGGGGAACACTTCCCCGTCATGCGCCACAAAGACAAACCCCTTGCCTGCATTGACGCCCTGGGGGGGCTGCCCAATCGATCCGCGTATCCCCAGTTCCCGCCGCAGCTCAATAGGTAATTTGAACTTCCTCCCGCGAATTTTTTTCGGCTCAGTTCCTTCCTCCATCTTTTCCTGGAGGACGTAACGCCGATAATGGGGGGCCTCGGTGATTTTGATGATGAAGGATTCGCGCTTGGAAAGCTGGTAAAGCTTGGAAAAAACGGTTTCCACCTCCTTCGCCGCAAGGGCCTCGAGCGCTGCGCCCCGCCCGACGGGGACCAGGAAAAAAATTTCCCAGAACACGATCCCCAAGGAACGGACCCGTTCCATTAGCGCATCCACTTCATGAAAGTTGCGGCGCGCTATCACCGTATTGATTTGAAGCGGAAGACCTATATCGCGGGCCCACCGGGCTGCTTCCATCGTCTTCTGAAAGGCACCCGCGGTCCCCCGAAAACGGTCATGGCTTTCTTCCGTACTTCCATCGAGACTCAGCGCCATCTGGTCAAGGCCCGCTTCTTTGAGCTGCCGGACAACTTCTTTTGCCAGGAGCGGCGTTGCCGCAGGAATCGTCCCGAGTCGAAGCCCGCGCGATTTCCCGTGACGAACAAGCTCAAGAAGGTCTTTGCGCTTCAGCGGATCCCCGCCGCTCAGAATTAAGACCTTCGTCCCCATCCGCGCCACCTCATCCATCAACGTAAGGCCTTCGTCGTGGCTGAGTTCCCCCGGCTTCGGATCCGGTTCCGCAGTGGCCCTGCAATGCACGCAAATCAGGTCGCACGCCTGCGTGGTCTCCCAGATCACCAAATAGGGTGTTTTTTGAAAATCAACGGCTGCAGGACTCACGTGTCAGAACTCCTGTCTGATCTTTCGTCCGGGCCTGAAGTGTTTCAAAAAGGCGCTCGGCGGCTTCTTCGCCGCTATGAACACAATCCGGCACGCCCACCCCCGCATACGCATTACCCGCCAGCGCAAGGCCCGGATAAAGTCCCAGTGCTTTTTCGACTTCTCTCATCTTTTCCAAATGTCCCACGTGATACTGCGGCAGGGATTGCGGCCAACACATGACATCCACAAAAAGAGGCGACGCCTTGATCCCGAGAAGCGCTTCCAGGGTGGGACGGATGCGCCGGCAGAACTCTTCATCGGCAAAAGATTCCGGCGCCGGTTCCTCATCCGCCGCCAGAAAGACACGCAGGAGAGCTTTCTTTCCCGGGGAGCGCCCGGGAAACTTGATGCTGCTGAAAGAGCATCCGACGATGGGAAGGTGTTCCGTTTCCGGAACTACAAAACCGGATCCGTCGAGAGGATGTAAAATATCCGAGCGCTGATACGTCAGATGCACAGACGTGGAAGAAGCGTACGGAATGGTTTCCAGAATCGCAGCCAAGTTTGCATCCGTTTCCCGAAGAAGCTTCGCCGCGCCGAACGCGGGGACGGCCAGGCAAAGGGCGTCCGCGTGCACCACCCGCTGATCGGCCATGGCCACAGACCACCCGCCGCCGGCCTCGGGAGCAAGACGCACAACCGGCGTATTCAAGAAAACCGTACCTCGGGGGAGAGAATCGGCCAGACGGTCCGTCAATGTCTGCATTCCCTTCTGGAACGATAAAAAGAGTCCATAACGCGGGCCGCTCGGGTCTTCTTTTTTGGAGTGCGTCCTGGCGTTCGAGCGGATCGCCCGGATCACGCTTCCGTACTCCCGCTCCATTTCGAGAAAACGCGGGAGCGCAGCCTGAAGACTAAGCACTTCAAGGTCCGTAGCATAGATACTGCCGATGAGCGGCTGGGCCATTCGGGAGAGGGCCTCGGCGCCAAAGCGTCTTCGGACGAAAGAAGCAACGCTTTCGTCGCGAAAACTTTTTTTCCTCGGGACAAACCATTCCAACGCCATGCGGAGCTTTCCGAAAGGGGAAAATAAGCTCGTGGTGACAAAAGGCCAGATGCGGGAAGGGGCAAGAAGGTAAAATCCTTCCGGAACAGGGATCAGCCGCCCTCGACGGATGACAAAGCTCCGCTTTGCCTCCGGGCTCGTTGCGACAAGCTGGCCCTCCAGGCCAAGGCGCTCACAAAGATTCAGCGCCCAGGGTTTATCCGTCATGAAGCAATCCGGCCCACTTTCCAGAAGGAAACCGTCCCGCTCGGAAGTGCCGATGACGCCGCCGAGCCGCTCTCCAGCTTCCGCAAGGAAAAGCTCTAAGGGAAAATGCCCCCCGCGGCTCAATTCGAGGAGCCGATAGGCCGCGGCGAGCCCTGAGAGGCCTCCCCCAACCACCAGGACCCGGGGGGAAAGCGGCCTTTCTGCCTTTTCGAACATTCTAAAAACTCCCTTCAAAAATCCGGCGGGGGAAATTCCGTCACGAGTTCCGCTCGAAATGCGGCCTAAAAGTTACGGGCGGGGGTTAAAACGTAGTGCTCAATATTGCACGGGTCCCTTTCTTTGGGATATCCATAACATTTTACTACTAAAGAAGTTGCGCCACGCTTTCGTCCGGAAGGCCGCTAAAAACGGAGTTTGAGGGGCCTATTTCCCATTTTCAGTAGATTCTCTTCTCTCGTTCGCTTTTTGCCGTATCCTTTAAGTATATCGAAAAAAGCACTTTCTTACAATGCGTAAAACGATGACAAAAATCATACCTTAAAAACGGTTTTTCTGTAATATAATAGGGTGTTGACGGTCTAGGAGAGGGACATGAAGATAAAAGTACGCGGGGGCCGCTTCGCCCTTCAGGGGAGTCTGGAACTGACATTCCGCTGCAACCTCCGCTGCAGGCATTGTTATGTCAACCGGCCCGTATCCGAGGCGGCCGCAAAAAAAGAGGAACTTACGTTCAAGGAACTCCGGCGGATCCTTGATGAGGCGGTGGACTGCGGGCTTTTGAATTTGCTCCTGACCGGAGGCGAGCCCTTCCTCCGGCCCGATTTCAAAACCATTTATCGCTACTGCCAAAAAAGGGGGATTGCGGTCGTCTTGGGCACAAACGGAACCCTCATCACCGATGAGCTGGCAAACTTTCTGGCCCAGCATCCGCCTCACCATGTAGAGTTTTCCCTTTACGGTGCAACACAGGAAACCTACGAAACGGTCACGCGCATTCCGGGTTCCTACAAACGTTCTCTGCGGGGTCTCCAGCGGCTTGTGGAACGAAAAATTCCCGTTCAGGTGAAAGCGACTCTCTTGACGCTGAATTACCACGAACGGCGTGCGATGGAAGCGCTTGCGAAAAAACTGGGCTGTCCTTTCCGTCTCGGCGTCTATCTTCACCCGCGTCTTGACGGCTCGCGGGATCCCCTCCGGTTCAGAATTTCCCCTGAGGAGGCCTGTGCTGCGGATATGTCCCGGTCCGAGCGGATCCGTGAGATCCGGGAGCGTCTTACCGATTGCTTCCAGCAAGGTTCTCCGAACAGACATTACGCCTGCACCGCCGGAACGGGTTCTTTTCACATCGATCCGTCCGGGAAAATGAGTGTTTGTTCGTGCTCGCGAAAATGGCAGTACGACCTCCGCGCCGGGCATTTTGAAGAAGCCTGGTATCGTGCAATGCCCGACTCGGTACTTTTTGAAAAGAGAAACGCCTCATCCTGCAGCGACTGTTCTTTCCGCGCGCTCTGCGGAAACTGCCCGGGGGTTTCGGAGCTGGAAACAGGCAAAACCGACGGCGTTGTCCCCTATCTCTGCGAACTAACACACCGTTGGGTGAAGGCCATGGGACTTCCGGCGGACAAAGCTATCGTGGATACAGTGAGTAGTCTAAAATTAAAAGGAGCGGCCGATGAAAACGAAAAAGAAAACGCGTAAGAAACAATACAAAAAGCCGGAGCTGAGGAAAATCGCATTTGATATGGGGTTGAGGGCGGGAGGAACCCCGACCCCCACGTGTGACGGGTTCATATCGGAGATTTCAATAGGTCCTCCTGCGACAGAGCCGAAATAACACCTCCTCTTTCCTGAAAATGACAAAAGCCCTGACGCTTGCAGTGGGGGGGGTCGTTCTCTCGGTCCCGGCCCCCGGGAATGGAACTCTACCGCGTCGATGGATTCCGTTTCGGACAAAGAGCCCTCGAAAACGCCCCCCTTGCGTTCTTCGCGCCTCCTCCAAGCATCCCCCCCGGCGCCAAATCCTCAATGAGGGAAAAAGCCCTGCCCTCCGATGCTCGCATCATCCCGCAGGAGTCCTGTACGAAATATCCCTCCGGCCTCCCTGCGATACTATGACGCGGGCTATCTTTTTGAATCAGAACCACACAAAAGCAACGCTTTACCTTCAAAAGAAAAGGGACGGCTTTTTCCCTTTCCGCTGGCCGACGCTTTTTTTGATTGTCGTGAGTCTTTTGACAAAACAAAAAGGGATGCTCGTCCATGCAACCGGCATCCGGTTCTGCGGGAGAGGATTCCTTTTTGTCGGTGCAAGCGGCTCCGGGAAAAGCACCCTTGCAAAGCTCTTTGAAAAGCGCAAAGACGCGGTGGTCCTCAACGATGACCGAATCGTCCTTCGGAAAAGAGGACCTGGCTTTTACATTTTCGGAACGCCCTGGCACAGCCGCTGTAAAAGTTTTTCGCCAGAATCAGTGCCCCTTTCGGCAATCTTTTTCCTCTCCCACGGCAGGAAAAATATATTGACGCCCGTTGGGCCGAAGGAAGCGGTGGCGCGGCTTCTTCGGGAAATCCCTCTGATTGTCCCGGAAACGCGCCTCAGTGCTTCCTCCTTGGTGCTTGAACTCTGTGAGAGAATTCCCGCCTACACGCTGGCTTTTTCCCCGACCAAAAAGGTTGTCCCTTTCCTAAAAAAGCGCCGGGGAAAGAACGGCAAGTTAAAATCCTACCCTTGAGGTGGCGTTTCATGGTAACCTTGATAAAGAGAAACCGCGATGCCCTGCGATAAATTCCTCAATCCATGCGAACTTGAAATCGACCTTTTCTGTAAAGGTCTCAGGGTCGATCCTGCGATTCCTCCTGAGGCGCTCCCCACCTTCCATCGGACACGCGCCGGACTCGGAAGTGGTCTGGAACTTGTCATTCCAGGACCGCTGAAGGATATTTGGGTCAATGCCCCTGTGGAGGAGGCCTTTGCTCAGGGTTCCCCTTACCTTCTGACTGAAGCGAACGGTTCTTTCGTCCTTCTCCATGAACCGACGAAAAATACCTATGCGGTCAAAATCCCGCCGGAGCCCTCCTGGTACCAACGGGAAACCCGAAACGGCACGCTCATGAGCCGGGTCGGAATCCTGCAGGGCACCTACCTGGGAATCTACGTCTCCAATACCTGTCACTTCTGGTATACCCAGCCCAGTCCCAGTAATTGCGGCTTTTGCACCACGGGGAGAAATGTCGGGGTCAACGAAGAGAAGACCAAAGACCTGAACGACGTCATCGAAGTCTGCCGGGCGGCCAAGGAAGAGTCCGGGGTCACTTTTGTCCATTTCAATACCGGTTACCACATCCAAGAAAAGGAATTGGAGTTAATGGCTCCCTATGTGAAAGCGGTTAAGGAAAACGTGGGGCTCCTCGTCGGCGTACAGACCACGCCGAGCCGGGACCTCGGGCTATACGACCGGCTTTGCCGCCTCGGGACGGATCACTTTTCTTTCTGCTACGAATTCCATAATCCGGAAATTTTCAAGCGCTACTGCCCGGGGAAGGCCGAAAAAATAGGACAGCAGGCCTTTTTTGATGCGCTGGCGTACACTTCAAAAAAGCTGGAAAGGGCCGTTGCTCAGGGGAGATTATTGCGGGGGTGGAACCGATTGAAGACACGATGAAGGCGATTGATTATATCGCCTCCCTGGGCGCTTTCCCGACGGTCTGCATTTTCCGTCCGCTCGTCGGCGCGGAAATGGAGAAATTCCCGTCTCCGCCCTACGAAGACATGGTGACGATCATGCGTTACATGTACGAAGCCTGCATGAGGAACCGCATTCCGATTGGAATCGTCCCCAATATCGAAGTCAGTCTCATCGTGCAGCCGGACGACGCCCAGTATCTTGCAACACCTACTATGTCCCATCGGGCCTATCGCACCTGGCTGCGGGCCCTCAAGCTCCTTGCCCGGCCCTATTTTGCATTCAAGCTGAGGCCCCGTCCCGCGCGCGCTTAATTCAGCGTTTTGGGTATTTGCGAGGGAACATTTCATGTCCCGGTTTTCCGTCCGAAACAGAGTCCTCCACGAGATCGATGCCGAGGTCGATCAAGCCCCAGATGGCATCTTTTGTTTCATTGATTATTCCTGCGACAATGACTGCATTCACTGTCTTGTCGGCGACAAACATATCCGGCGCGCCTTGGATCTTGATGCGCTCAAGGAAATGCTGAATGAGGGACTGCCTCATCAGCGCCTGGTAGAGCTCGGCGGCGGCGAGCCGACCCTTTCAAAGAAACTTCTGCCGATCCTTGAGTACCTGAAGGAAAAAGGGGCCGTCACCCGGCTTTTGACGAATGCCAGACGTCTCAAGGACAAATCCCTTTGCGGAACGCTCCTTGCCAAAGTCGACCAGTGCGTCGTCGCCCTGCACAGCCACCGCCCGGAAATTCACGAAGCCATCACGCGGAGAAAGGGGAGTTTCGCGGAAACCGTCCGGGGGATCCAAAACATCAAGGCGATGGGAAAACACTTACAGCTCATGCTCATCATCCACCGGTGGAACTATCGCGAGATCATTGATCTGGTGCAATTCGCCGAAGGCTTCCGGCCAGACCTCATCACATTTGAATCCCTGGTTTACACCGGGCACAATGCCCTCAAAAGCCCACTTGCCATTCGGCTCGGGAAACTCGCCCCGCAGATCGAGAAAGCACTGGAGGAACTGAACGACCGGGTGAAAGTAGAAATTATGTCCTATCCCCTTTGTCTTTTCAGGGGGCGATACTGGAAATATTTCCGGTGCACCCGGCGCAAAGCCGCGTTGACCAACCTTCTTTTTAAGAAAAAATGGGCAACTTTTGCCTCCAATATAGAACTAAGCCCAAAGTGTGCTCCTTGCCAGATCCGGGACCATTGCCCCGGGACCTGGAACACCTACCTCGCCCTCTACGGCGACCGGGAATTGAAGCCCTTCAAAAAAAGAGGGGCGTCCCGGAAAAGACTCATCGTTTCTTCCGTCTGCCCCGCAAAAGCAGTGTTAGGTGCAAGGTGTTAGGTGTCATCTAAAAGATACTCGTCGCGGTTGTTCGCCTATTTCACCTTACACTTTTCACCACAATAGTGGTGCCGGGAGAGAGGTCTACTTCGCTGAGCCGCTTGCGCGGTCAGCTACGTAGAACCTTTTATCCCTCTCTATAACTTCTACGAAGCCCAAGGCGAAAGCTCTTGGGCGAAGTAGAGTGGTGCCGGGAGAGAGACTTGCACTCCCCCACGCCCAGATTTTCAGTCTGGCGCTCTACTACCTGAGCTATCCCGGCAAATTGACGTCCTGACAAAATAAATTCAAATGATAAATGTCAAAATAATTTCAAATAACAAATGTCAAATATCAAAACCAGGGTTTTGTCATTTGATATTTGAAATTTGATTTTTGATATTTGATATTAGTATAGCATGCCTCCTGTTTTCCTCAAAGGAACGCCGCATCATAACAGAAGGCGCTTGATCAAAACGTTGGTTTCCAGATAATCCAGGTCGATGGGCTTGGTGATGTACCCGTCTGCGCCAGGATCCAGCGCGCGCCGGGCCACCGCCTCATCCTTGACGGCGCTCACCATAATGACGCCGATTTCTCGGTCTATTTTTTTGATTTCCTTGAGCAGGGTGATCCCGTCTTTCTGCGGCATCCGGATATCGAGAAGGACCATGTGCGGACGATTAGATTCGACGAGGCGAAGCGCTGACTCCGCTTCAGTGGCTGTCAAGACCTCATAATTTTTCTTCGAGAGAAATTCCTGAAGCAGGTCGCATACTTCCTGCTCGTCATCCACTACAAGAATGCGGATCATGCGTCGTTCTCCTTCTTTAACGGCAACGTGAAAATAAAAGTGGCTCCTTTACCGACCTGACTTTCGACCTTCAGTTCGCCGCCGTGATTTTCGATGATGCCGTGGACGATGGAAAGTCCCAGTCCTGTGCCGCGGCTCTTTGTTGTAAAAAAAGGAATGAAGATTTTTGGCAGATATTCCTGGGGAATGCCGCACCCCGTATCCGCCAGCGCAATCTCGGCGAGTGCATCTTTCCGCTGCGTCTTCACGGTAAACGCTCCCCCTCCCGCCATCGCCTGGATGGCATTCTGCGCCAGATTGACAAAAACCTCCTCCAGCTGCTCAGGGTCCCCCATCACCATCGTCGGGACCGCCTCATAGGTTTTTGTGACGCGGATCTTCTGGGAGGCAAATTGCTCCTCCATCGTCTCGAGGCATTTGTCCAAAAGCCCTTCCAAGGAAAGGGGCTCCAGTTTGGGGAGCCTTTGTTTGGCAAAACTCAGGAGTTTCTCGGTAATCGCGTTTGCGCGGTCCACCTGCTCCCAGATGACCCGGCCCGCCTTTAAGACAGCGGGGTCGTCGGTTTTTTCCAGAAGCAAAAGCTGCGCGCGGCCCGAGATGATGTTCAAAGGATTATTAATTTCGTGAATCAGCCCTGCGGCCATTTCGCCGATCGCAGAAAGTTTTTCCGTATGGCGGATCTTTCGCTCAAGATTTTTCTTCTCCGTGACATCGTTCAGGGCGACCAGAACTCCCTTCCGCTCGGAGCCCTCCTGGAAGGGCAGGATGTCTGCCTGAAGGACAAGGGGCCGGCTTGAATCCCCGCAAATGACCTCTTCCAGGATCTTCCTCTCTCCTCTCTCGAGCGCAGAATGAATCAGACTGAACAGGGGTTGAAAGCACTCGTTTTTAAAAAAAGCGTGATAGGGCTTCCCAAGGCACTCTTTTGCGACGATACCAAACAGTTTTTCCCCGTTGGGGTTGACAAAGGTGATGACTTCTCGTTCGTCGATGGAAAGGATGGCGATGGGCAGCGTTGCCAGGATGTCCTCGACGCGCCTTTGTTCGGTCTTGAGTCGCTGCACAGACTCGATATTCTCGAGGGCCACGGCTGTCTGGTTCGCAATTCCGGAAACGAGTGTGAGGTGCTCCAAGGTAAAGTAACGAGGAAGTTCCAGGTGATCGACATAAAGAAGCCCCAGGAGCCGATGCTGGCTGGCAAGCGGCACACACAGACAGCTCCGAATCTGCTGCCCACGGAGTTCCTCTGCGACTGCAGCAGGGGTCTCGGTCAGGGCATCCGCGGCAAGGATCGCCTTCTTTCCGCTCAGCACGGCATTGATGACTGCGTTACGCTGAATGGTGGGGGTTGCCTTGTCCTTCGTCCGCGAGACCACCTGCGTGAGGTTGCCGCTCCGCGAATCAAAAAGAAAGAGGGCGCCGCGGTCCGCCTTAACAAGCCCAAACACGACATTCATCGCTTCGTGCAGCAGAAGCTCTCTGTCGAGGATGGCGGAAATCGCATTGGCAAACCCGTAAAGGATAAGCAACCGCTGGTGGTCGTCCAGAAGACGTTTGAGATCTTCCTTCCCAAACATCTCGACGGCCATTTCTTCCTGGGAGAGACTTCCGTCGGCCAAGTTCCTGCGGGGCTGGGGATCGTTAGGCATGTTGAAAAATATTACTGCGCCAGTTTCCGGATTACCTGGCGCTCCAATTCACGGAGGTCCAGCGGCTTGACCAGCATGTCCAGCGCGCCTTCCTCATTCACCTTCTCCAAGAGGTCACGGCTGAGATAAGCGGTCACCATAATTACTGGCAGCTTCGGATACATCTGCCTGATCTGCCGGAGCGTTTCAAATCCGCTGATGCCCGGCAGAAAGTAATCCAGGAGTACGAGGTTCGGGACGCTTGAGTGTATGAATCGGAGGGCTTCTTCGCCGCTTTTCACGGCATGAACGTGTTTATATCCGATCATCTGGAGAAACCGTTCAAGGAGGTTCTGGCTGGCGATGTCGTCATCCACCACCAAAATGGTGCTTTCCGAAAGGGCCTTCTTCGGTATCTGATTCATGACCTTTCTCCTCTCCCTCATGAA
>JBDRBD010000037.1:0-3542 GCA_043823025.1 Candidatus Omnitrophota bacterium
GGCTTGATAAGGTTATTTTCATTCCCACGAATCGGACGCCTCAAAAAAACATTCAAGAATTGACAGCCAGCCGCCATCGTGATGCCATGGTACGCCTTGCCATCAAAGGGAATCCGGCTTTTGAGGTCTCGGACGTTGAAATCCGTCGGAAAGGGACCTCCTACACCATCGACACCGTGAAAACACTTCGTCAAAAGAAACCTCGTGCAACATGGATATTGCTGGTCGGTTCGGATTGCCTTCGGGGGCTTTATGCCTGGCGCAATGTGGAGGAGCTTTTTCGTTTGTGCCGTTTTGTGATTGTGCGGCGGCCTCATTGTCCGTATGAGGGTATTCCCAGCGGGTTTGAAAAGTTGGAAATTCCGCAGATTGACATTTCTTCCCGAGACTTGAGACAAAGAGTTCGGGAGGGGCGTTCGATTGCCTACCAGGTCCCGAAAGCGGTGGAACAATATATCTTGAAACATCGACTGTACCGATGAATCCCATGCTTTGGAAGGGAATAGTTCTTTTGTTTCTTCTGGGGTTGTCGGGACTTTTCTCCGCCTCAGAAATGGCGCTTTTTTCTCTGTCACGGATTCAGCTGAAACGCCTAGGAGACTTTCACCGCCGGGGCCACAGAGTAATTCTTTCCCTTCTCAACCGCCCCCGGCGGACTCTGACGACAATTCTCATCGGCAATACCCTTGTCAATGTAGCAGCCAGCGCCCTGGGGACATCACTGGCTATTCATTTACTGGGTAATGCCGGGTGGGGGGTTGCCGTTGGAAGCATGACCTTTCTGATTTTGATTCTCGGGGAGATTAATCCCAAAACCATCGCCCTCCGCAATACCGAGCGCGTTTCACTGTTCGTAGCGCCCTTTATTTCCTTTTTTGCATACCTCATTCTTCCTATCCGCCGGTTAACCCGCGCCATCACCGATTTCATTTTGGATCTCCTCACCGGTGAAAGTACGACGGCTGAGCCCTACATCAGCTCGCATGAACTCAAGACCCTGGTTTCCATCGGGGAAAGCGAAGGGATTCTGGACCGGGGCGAGCGGAATATGCTCCAGGCGGTTTTTGAATTCGGTGAAATCCGCGTGGGCGAAATCATGACGCCCCGCGTGGATATCGTGGGATGCCCTCTCGGCAGCTCCTCTTCTGAGGTGAAAAAAATTCTCCAGCGTGCGCATCGCAGCATGGTTTCTGTTTATGAGGGATCCTTGGATAATATCAAAGGGGTGCTTTCCGCGAAAGATTTCCTCCTTTCCCGGCAAACCGAAAACTGGAGAAAGCTCATTCGCCCGGTTTTCTACGTTCCCGAGTTCAAAAAAATTGGGGACCTTTTATTGGAATTCCAAAAAAAGCAGGAATCCCTGGCCATTGTGATTGATGAATACGGTGGTACGGCGGGGCTTGTGACTTTGGAAGATATTCTTGAGGAGATTGTTGGGGAAATCCAGAACGAATACGACGGCGAGGAGCTTCATTTCCAGTGGATGGACCAAAAAACGCTTCGGGTGGACGGGAAGGCCTCGATGCGCGAACTGGCCGAGATGATGGACATGAATCTTTTGGAGGAGGAAAAAAGGAAGAATGTGGCCGGATTCCTTCTTTCAAAGCTGGGGCGCATCCCCAATGTGGGTGATGTGTTTGTCGAAGTGGAAATGCATTTCAAAGTGGAAGAGATGAAACAAAACCGAATCCGAAGACTCCTGGTTTGGAGGGCATCATGAGTCCTTTTTCGATAATCATTCTCCTTGGCTTTTTCGTGCTCCTCACCGGATTTTTTTCGGGATCGGAAACGGCACTCATGTCTTTGAACCGCGTCAAACTGCGGCACCTGGCGGACTCGGGGAACCGGAACGCAAAAATAGTTCAGGGCCTTCTCGACGATCCCGACCATCTTTTCATCGCGATCCTGGCCGGAACGAACCTGTCCATCGTGCTCGCTTCAAGCGTCTTTTCGGCATTTCTGGTGGAGCGGATGAACCCCTATGCGGAGCAGCTGACCACTCTTATCATGACGCCGCTGCTTCTTGTTTTTGGGGAAGTTATCCCAAAATCTCTTTTCCGCCACAATGCCTTCTTTTTAGTGACAACCTTAACGCCTCTCCTCAGACTGTCCTGTGCTGTGTTTTTCCCCATTGCACGCGCCCTTCAGGCCATCAATGATGTTCTATTGAGACTCTTGGGACAGAGAAAGACCGAGAAAGAACCCCTTTTTGCAACAAAAGCAGAGCTGAAATATCTGATTCAGGAAACCGAAAAAGAGGGAATCCTGCAGGCGCATGAGCGTTCGATTGTGTACAAAATCTTCGAGCTAGGGGAGAAAGAGGTCCGCAAAATGATGGTTCCGGTCAGTCAAGTGGTCGCTCTTTCCAGTTCGGCAACCATTGGTGAAATGATCGGTCAGTTGCGGAAGAGCCGGTTTTCGTGGCTTCCAATCTACGAAGGGAAGCCCAGCGCCTATGTTGGGTTCGTCAGTTTGTTTGATGTAGCCTATGAAGAGGATGTGGATAAGCCCCTCAAGCCGTACGTGAGGCCGCTGGTGTCCGTCAGGGAGGAGAAAGCCATTGATGAAGTCCTCGTTTCGCTCCAGAAGCAGAAGTGTTCTATGGCCATCGTTGAGAATGCGGATCAATGTGCGGTTGGGCTGGTGACGCTTGAAGACCTTCTCCACGAAATTATCGGAGGGGCGTGAAATTAAAAAGTTCATTGACAGAAAGAAAGAATCTTGCTAACCTAGTACCGATCACTTTGACGCATACAAGGAGGTGTCGAATGCAGGCTTATTGTGTGAAGTGCAAAGCCAAAAAAGAAATGAAAGATGCGAAATCCGTCACGATGAAAAACGGACGGCCCGCCATGAAAGGCGTCTGCCCTGATTGTGGGACAGGGCTGTATCGCATCCTCAATAAGGAAAAATAACGAAAGAGGCGCATCAGTCATTCGCTCGGATCAAAAAGCACTTCTCATTGCAAAGGCGAGCCTCGCCAAAAAGGCACAGGAAGTGGTGATCTTGGACATGCGGAAAGTGTCTAATTTCACCGATTTTTTTGTTATCGCGAGTGGCACGTCTCAACGCCAGGTCCAGGCTGTCGTCGATAGCATCGAAGAAACGCTGTCCAAAAAAGGGATATCCCGTTGGCATGTCGAGGGATATCAGAATGCGCAATGGATCGTCATGGATTATGGTGACATCGTTGCGCATGTCTTTTTGCAGGAAAAGCGGGAGTTCTACCGGCTTGAACGCCTCTGGGCGGAGGCCCCTCGGAAGTATTTGACGGATGAGGGGGTGCGTCTGGAATACAAACGGAGTCATTGACACCCGGGCTGCCGGCTAAGCCAAAAAGCCCTTCCTCTTTTAAGAGATGGCATGCACCCCCTTGTCAATGGAAGGAAAGGCGGGCGAAGGGGGAATGACCATACAACCCGTTTCCAAACCAAAAGAAATTCTTCAGAAGCTCCTTCAGCAAATTGTCCAAAAGCGAGTGCCGTCACATGCCACTTTGCTGAAGACAGAACTGGAGGTTCCGAAAGACCGCCTCCTTCACG
>JBDRBD010000038.1:0-2195 GCA_043823025.1 Candidatus Omnitrophota bacterium
GTCAATGACGGCGATCCGGAGTATGGAATCATGGGATATAACGGCGGTCTCTTTGATGATGAGCAGGAAAAGTTTCTGGGAAAGCAGCAACTGAGAAATGACTTTCTTGCTCGCGCCCTCTATCTCATGGCCTATGTAGAGCCTCATGACGCGGACCAGGATAAGGAATACCCTATCCCCTACCGCAATCTGGAGGTGCGTCACCTCGGGGAAATGTACGAGAACATTCTCGAATTTAATGTTACTTTAGCCGATGCGGATCGCCTCCGCCGCCGGACAAAAAAAGGGGTGGAAACCCTGCTGACTTCGGAGACAACCCTCCAAAAGAACGACCGTCTCATAAAAAAAGGCGATGTTTATTTTGGGGAGTCCGCTTTGGAGCGCAAGCAGACCGGGTCTTACTACACGCCGGAGAGCCTGGTCCGGTTTCTCAACGACAAAACGGTCATTCAGCCCTTGCAGGATCGTTTTGCACAGGACTACCGGGATCGATTCGAACTCTTTATCCGAGAAGCCCAAGAAGGGCATGACTTGGCCGTCAGGCGGGGGGCCGCTCAGTCGGCCATTGCCTTGGTGGAACGCTACGTCAAGGAAGTCATCCTTGTTTTTAAACTCTGCGACCCCGGTATGGGTAGCGGCCATTTTCTCGTTAACGCCGCCGACCAGATTACCGATCTAATTGTCAGCCTCCTTGCCGAAATCCCCGCTGTTGAGGGCATGGCCTCGCCGACGACCTGCGAACCGAATCACTGGCGGCGGCTCATAACCCGCCACTGTCTCTACGGTGTGGATTTGAATCCCCTGGCCGTCCACCTGGCCAAGCTCTCCCTGTGGCTCAATTGCTTCGCCCGTGACCACAAGCTGACTTTTCTCGATCATCATCTGCGGTGCGGCAACAGCCTTATCGGCATCCGGCGCCTCTCCCAGCTCCAGCGAATCCCGGAGCGCAGCAAGGATGCCAAAAAGAAGCTTCAGAAAGAAAAGCACCTGCTGGACTTGCCTTTTCCGGAGACACTGATGGAGGCCTTTCAAAAGGCCGCGCGAGACATGATGTCCATCACGCAGATTGCAGAGGACGATACGGATCGCCAGAAGGAGCTGCATGAAGAGACCCGGCGCGAAAGAATCAACCCGCTCATGCCATTGGCGGATCTCTTCACGGCCTATCTGATGGACGGCGCGGTAAAATCAGATGAATATCATGGACTCTTCCTGCGTCTGGCTCAGGGTGAAGCCCCGGCATCGATCGCCGAAATGGAACTGGATGATAAGGTGAAAGTCCTTGCGGGGAGGCATCACTTTTTCCATTGGCCCCTGGAGTTTCCCGATGTCTTTACCAGTGAGGAAGGCGGTTTCGACGCCGCTGTTGGCAATCCGCCGTGGGATATGGTTTCTGCTCAACCTGCCGAGTTCTTTGAAAAATACGACGCCTCATTTCGTTCCTTAAAGCGCACAGAGAGTCTTAAGAGGATGAAAGATTTGTGCCGCCTCCACCCTGAAATTTCCAAAGGATGGGAGCATCATCAAAAATCCTTCGATGAAGCCAACAGCCTATTTAACGAACCTATCGCTTATAAATATGGACCGACAGGAAGAAACAACCTATATCAATACTTTTTACACCGCTCTTATGATGTTCTTCATCCGCAAGGCCACATTGGAATTGTTTTACCTGGGAGTTTTAATGCAGACATAGGTGCATCTTCCTTGCGCAAACTGTATTTTGAGAAATGTCGCGTTTTGAACTTTTTCTGTTTTAGTAATGAAAAATTTATCTTCAAAAACGTACATCACGCTTTCAGGTTTATTGTGTTCTCCGCTAAAAAAGATGGGAAGACTAAAAGTTTCAAGGTTTGCTTTTTAACAGATCCTCGCGAAGCAGTTTCGCCAGGGTTATTAGAGGGGAAGTTGCAATATTTGGATAGGTACGGGCTCGAAATGGCCTATCAAACAGTCGAATTACTTTCACCTGAAAAGCTTAGTGTTCTTGAGTTCCATCGCCAGCGAGATGCAGATTTAGCGGTACACTTTTATTCTGTCGCGGGTAATTTGGGAAATGTCTCGGCTGATTTAAATTTCAGATTCTCTATTGAAATGATGAGTAACAATGATGCTTGGCGTTTCGATGAAGCTAGTGATTCTGACACACCCGTTTATGCTGGAAGGTGTTTTCAGCAGTATGATCATAAGCTCGC
>JBDRBD010000039.1:0-4214 GCA_043823025.1 Candidatus Omnitrophota bacterium
CAAAAAACTCCCTATTTATAGGACAAAAGTGGAGGAAGAAGACCAATATTTGTATAGTGACGATGAGCTTGCAAAGCTGGTCAAGGAGGAGGAAAAGAGGCGCGGGGAGGAGATTGAGATCCACGAAAAAGAGGACAAGGAGCCGATCGGGAAGAAGACTTTGGATATCGTTGAATTCCACGAGGCGAACGACCTGGAGACGATTTCCAAAAAGCTGGAGCGGCTGGGGCTTGAACTGGATGATTACATCGGCACAAGCGAAACCAGCGAAAAGGGCAGCGCCCGAAAGCCCAAGGGCCCTGCCGGCGAAACAAAACCGGTCTATAAGGTATGGGGCGAGAAGGTGGAAAAACTCCTGCCCAACCTCAAGGAAGTGCTGGGCTATATTAAAGTGCTTGGGAAGCGGGGCCTGTCTATTCAACGTTATAAGGGGCTTGGGGAAATGAACCCCCCCCAGCTTTGGGAAACCACCATGGACCCAGCCCGGCGGACCATTTTAAAGGTCGAGCTGGAAGACGCGCTTTCAGCGGATCAGATGTTTACGGTGCTGATGGGGGATGAAGTAGAACCCCGCCGCCTTTTTATTGAAAAACATGCGCTTGAAGTGCGGAACCTCGATGTTTAAGGGAAGGGACGATGGCGGATAAACGGAAAAAAGAGAAACAGGCAAAGGAAGAAGCGGTACAGCCGCAGCCGGGGAAGCCCAGCGGTGGAAGCGGGGGGCGCATTATCTCTGTTGGCATCGACGATGAAATGAAGGCCTCCTATCTTTCTTATGCGATGAGCGTCATCGTCGGGCGCGCGCTTCCGGACGTCCGCGACGGCCTCAAGCCTGTTCATCGCCGGATTCTTTTCGGGATGCGGGAATTGGGGCTTGAGCACGGCAAGGCGTATAAGAAGTCAGCCCGCATCGTCGGAGAGGTGTTGGGGAAGTACCACCCCCACGGGGACATGGCGGTGTACGAGACCCTGGTCAGGATGGTCCAGAATTTTTCGTTGCGGTATCCGCTGGTGGACGGGCAGGGGAATTTTGGGAGTATCGATGGGGATGCCCCCGCGGCGATGCGGTACACCGAGGCGCGGATGGCCTCCATTACCGATTTGATGCTATCGGACATCGACAAGGAAACCGTGGACTTCGCGCCAAATTTCGATGACACGCTGCAAGAACCGCTGATTCTGCCTGCCGTACTTCCTAACCTTTTGGTGAACGGCTCCGGCGGGATCGCTGTCGGGATGGCCACCAATATCCCGCCTCAGAACTTGGGGGAAGTGGTGGATGCTATTATCCGGACGATCGACGAGCCGGGCGTCTCCATCAAGGAGCTGATGGGGATTGTCAAGGGGCCCGATTTCCCAACCGGCGGGATTATCCGCGGGAGGAGCGGCATCGAATCTGCTTATCTGATGGGGCGCGGCCCGGTTCGGATTTACGCCCGCACCGAGATCGAAGAGGGCCGGGGAGGACGCGAGGTCATTATTGTCACCGAAATTCCGTATCAGGTCAACAAAACGACCCTCATCGAGCAGATCGCTCGGCTGGTGCAGGACAAAAAGATCGAGGGGATTTCAGACCTCAGGGATGAATCGGACAGGGAGGGGATGCGGATTGTCATTGAGCTGAAGCGCGACGCCAATGCTCAGGTGGTACTGAATCAGCTTTATGAGCACACGCAGATGCAGTCCACCTTTGGCATTATTTTGCTGGCGCTGGTGAACAACCGGCCGGAAGTCTTGAATTTGAAGCAGATGATAGAGGCCTATATCAGCCACCGTAAGGAGGTTATTATCCGGCGGACCACCTTTGAGTTGAACAAAGCTCAGGCGCGAGCCCACATTCTGGAGGGATTGAAAAAAGCGCTTGCGAATTTAGACAAGGTGATTGAAACCATCAAGAAATCCAAAGACCCGGCGGCCGCGAAAGAGGCCTTGATGAGCCGGTTCGCCTTTAGCGAAGAGCAGGCCAAGGCGATTCTTGAAATGCAGCTCCAGCGGTTGACCAACCTTGAGCGGGAAAAGATCGACCAGGAATACCTGGAGCTTATCAAGAAAATCGAACTGTACGAATCGATTCTTAAAAGTGAAAAGAAGGTGCTCGAAATCATCAAGGAGGAACTCCGGCAGGCGAAAGAGAAATTCGGGGACCCGCGGCGGACCCAGATTGTCGCCAAGGAAATCAGCTTTGAGGAGGAAGACCTCATTCAAGAAGAAGACGTTGTGATCACCGTCAGCCACGCCGGATACATCAAGCGCCTCCCGGTGGACACCTATCGCAGCCAACGGCGCGGCGGGAAGGGGGTTACGGGGGCGCAGATCCGCGAGGAAGATTTTATCGAACATGTCTTTGTCGCTTCGACGCATAACTACATTCTTTTCTTCACCAACCGGGGGAGACTCTACTGGCTTAAAGTCCACGAAGTCCCCCCGGCGAGCCGCATCGCGAAAGGGAAGCCGATCGTCAATCTCCTGGCGCTTCAGGACGAAGTCATTACCTCGATGATCCCCGTCAAGGAATTCTCTGAAGAGGCGTCGCTGGTGATGGCGACCAAAAGCGGGACGCTGAAGAAAACGCCTCTTTCGGCGTTTGCGAACCCCCGGAAAGGCGGAATTATTGCGATTACCCTGGAGAAGGGGGACGAGCTTGTCGAAGCGGAGGTTGCGACCAAGAAAGATGAGATTGTGCTTGCGACGCGGAAAGGGAAGCGATCCGCTTCCAGTCGCCGCAACTCCGCGATATGGGGCGCGCGGCAAAAGGCGTGCGGGGGATCCGTCTCGAAAAAGGCGATGAGATTATCGGGATGGAAATTGCGGAGCCCAAGGCCACGCTGTTAACGGTAACAGACCGGGGTTTTGGAAAGCGGACGCGGCTTGACCAATATCGGACGCAACGGCGCGGCGGGAAGGGGATCATCAACATCAAAGCGACCAAGAAGAACGGCGAAGTGGTGAGCTTGAAGGCCGTCGAAGATGACGATGAAATTATGATCATAACGCAGAACGGCATGATCGTGCGCACCGTCGTAAAAGACATCCGAACGGTTGGTAGGAATTCCGTCGGCGTTCGGGTGATCCGCCTCGAGCCCAAAGACAAGGTGACCTCCGTCGCCAAGGTGGAAGGCGAGTCGGAGGGGGACGCTTCACCCACACAAAGGACTTGATTGGTTGCATGACCCCGTCGTCTAGCCTGGTCTAGGACAAGAGCCTTTCGAGCTCTCGACACGGGTTCAAATCCCGTCGGGGTCATTCTACATCGCCCAAGCACTTACGTCTTGGGCTTCGTAGAAATAAAAATGGTTCTACGAAGCTGAGCGCGTAAGCGCATCAGCGGAGTAGACCCGTCGGGGTCACCATTTGCTCCATTCAGATGCTATACATTGTCGCAACGCCCATCGGAAACTTAAAAGACATCACCTTGAGGGCCCTCGAGGTCTTGAAATCGGCGAGTCTCATTGCTTGCGAGGATACCCGGAAGGCCAAAACGCTTCTTTCCCATTACGACATCCACGCCCCTCTCATGAGTTATTACGATCATAATGAAGAAGCGCGGCTTGAGCCGCTCCTCAAACGACTGCGGCAGGGGGAGGACATCGCACTGATTTCAGACGCGGGGCTTCCGGTTTTCCAGGACCCGGGATATCTTCTCACGCGGCGCCTCATCGCCGAGGCAATTCCATTTACCGTTCTCCCCGGCCCTGTTGCGGCTGTGGCGGCCCTTGTTCTTTCAGGCCTTCCTCCGGACAGCTTCGTTTTTGAAGGGTATCTCCCGCCGAAAAAGGCAAAGCGACAGCGGAAACTCAAGCGCCTCTCCTGTGAAACCCGGACTGTTATTTTTTATGAAACGCCCCACCGCCTCATCGCCGGCCTCCGGGACATCCTTGAGGCGCTAGGGGACATCGAGGTCGTGGTGGTCGGGAAATGACCAAAAAATTTGAAGAGGTGGTGCGGAAAAGGGCGAGCGGACAACTTGCCCATTTTGAAAAAAATCCTCCCAAAGGGGAATTTGTCATTCTTTTCAATCTCAAAAAACAGGGCAAAACCCATGACGATTCATCCCACAGCGATTGTACATCCCAAGGCGAAGGTCGGTAAGGACGTTGTCATCGGCCCTTATGCGGTTGTCAACGAACATGTGGCCATCGGCGATAATACCTGCGTGATGCATGGCACGCATCTGGGGGGGTGGGCGGAGATCGGCCGGGATAACCAAATCCATA
>JBDRBD010000040.1:0-2730 GCA_043823025.1 Candidatus Omnitrophota bacterium
TCAAAACTGAGGTAGAGCTCATCAAGTGCGCTTTCCAACTCTCGCTCATAGGCGGTTGTCGCTATCGTTCTTAATTCCCTTCGCACGGACTTTGGATATTGACGCATGGTTTATTTCCCCCGCAAAATACAGGCGTTCAAAACGGAGCGCGTCCGTTTTTCTTCTAACGATTTAGGTCCTCAGCTGTAAAATCGCGTTTGCCGTGAGCAATAGCGAGTATGGAGATGCTTTCCGGTGTGATTTCATAAATAACCCGATACGAATAGAAGAATAGCTCTCTGACGTTTGTCTCTCCGACTTCTGGAACAACTCGTCCCATTTCAGGAAAATCGTTCAACAGCTCGGTTTTTTCGATGATGTTATGAACGACATTTTTGGCGTAATATTGAGAATCCTGAGAAATATAATCGAATATCTGTTTCAAGTCGTTCTTGGCAGGCACAGACCATTTTACCATGATTCCACTTCTTTCCTTAACGCCTCTATCGATATCGTATCTCCAGTTTTAACGGCCTTCCTTCCTTTCCTGACTTTATCAATTACATAGAGTCTGTACATGATGTCGTCGATGTCTGCCGTATCGGGCATTTTGGAAATAACGTTAAGTGCCTCTTGCTTTAAGCTTTCCATTTGTTTCTCTCCTGTGTTGTTTCTCAAGTAATCATACCACCATTACCAGACGCTATTCAAATTTGATTTACAAAACCGGCAGATACACATAAATATGAGGGACGCCCTTCGGGCTTCGCTCTTTGGGCTTACGTCTTCGTTAAAACCACGCCGCACAAGTCGACCCCACACGTCGCTTTCAGCTTACGTCTTCGTTAAAACTACGCCGCACAGGTCGCCCCGACAGGTCGCCGCGCAGGTCGGCCCGACAGGATTTACCCGCCGGGGACGATTTAAGGGGCCCCACAGATTTACAGTTTTATCTTCAAAGGCTATAATCGCATTTGTCGGCTGTTTTTCCGCACCAAATTGCCGGCTGACTCAAACCAGACATGGGAAGCGGTTCCCGATTTTTCTTAATTTTCTGAAACCTGCAATTGTGTGTAACGTCCCCAAACATCCCCGGTGGCGTCCTACGCTCTATTGAACCGAAACAGCGAGCGCATTCCCCGCTGCTTGTTGGAGCGAAGCGGAAATCCCGCCATCGGGGCAGGGGGGTTAGCGAGCTAACAAAAAATTAACAAAATTCCTTAACGGAGGAAGATTCCCTGCAGCTTGCTGCAGGGTCTTCAAAGTTAACGCCACGCCAGTTGAGGCTTCACAACGCTTTTTTGATTTTATCTCTGAAACTCCTGTAATCGACATATAATCCCCCCTTGTTGTTAGTCAAAAAGCAATGGCACTGGCAGTGAGACAACCCTCGAAATGGAACCAATATCCCTATCGATGAAGTTGTTGGATAAGGCATTCCGATCCGCGAATCAGATCAGTTCATACAACAGCACGGTGACCCCGGAGGCGAGTCCCTTTTCAAGGTGCCCCACAAGGTTTCCCCTTTCCTTCTCTCCCAGCTGAGGACCGGCGGCGAAGTGAAAGTGGGGGTATGGCTGCGGCTCGTCCCAGGACACCCCCTTGCGGACCATCGACTTGGGCGGTTTTTCCGGCCATATCAGATTCCCGAGCCCGAGAAACTCCCGCTTTTTGAATTTTTCCAGTTCGGAATCGAAAGGTCCCCCGTTCAAGTTCTTAAATCCCGTCACGGCCTCTCCCTCCTGCATGGCCCCGACGATGAGAAGGGAAGCCTCGCGGATCCCCTTCTCGCGGGCAAAGCCCGAGAGAAGGGCCAGGATATCTTCGCCGTTTGTAAACTCGAACCGGAAAAAGCGCCCGATCTTCTTTTCATAGACATTCATTCTCTTATCCTTTCTGTGAAGTTTAACGTATTTAACAGCTTTCCGGGAAATGCTTTCGCACCTGCTTGCTACCGACATATCTCGATAGCAATTTATAATTTTTGCGTTCATACCGCACCCTTCCGGCAACTACTGCGGGATGGATTTTTAATTTTTCGGCCAGGGCAGATACCTTTGCTATTGTTACCTTGCCCTTAATCGGGTTTTTCTCCCACACTTTTTTGGGGATCAGCCCGTCTCGCGTCATTTCATCAGCTTCTTTCTCGATTTTATCCTCTGCTGCGGCGTCATGCCCCCGCAAATCCAGATCATCGATGATGATCCGGTCGGATGCGGACAGGTGCTTGGCAACATGAGCAAGCTCATGCAGCAGGCAAAACCAGAATTTGTCGATTCTGTCATAGCGAAGCGTCAAACCAACAATCGGGGTCCCATCCGGCATTAACATTGCCGCACCGTCCAGATAGGTTTTGGGAAGATGAGGGACGACAATCAGATGAAGCCCCTGTTTTTCCAAATACTCCTTGGCTAGCAGAGGACCGTTTTCAAAATAGCTCAGCCGGGCGATTTCCTGCAGGGTGCCCTGTTTGATCAAACCTTTTACATATTTGCTTTTTAAAGGATTTTCTCGGGCAAGTGCCAGCACACGAATACACCACGCCGTCAGGGCATATGAGTCCATTTTCGAATTATAGCGCGTGCCTTTACCCTGGCGGAAAAAGGCCGCCGAGACTGTTTCCAGTCCCCCGGCTTGTGCGATGAAACCGCGCATCGACTCTTCGGTTTTTTTCCTTATATCGTCCACCTTTGGTATCCAGCAGCGCTTTGCCATCTCAACCACTGGAAATTTATTCCATTCCAGATCCTG
>JBDRBD010000041.1:0-3266 GCA_043823025.1 Candidatus Omnitrophota bacterium
ACAGAGCGGGCGATCAGTTCCTTGCCGGTGCCGCTCTCGCCGGTGATCAGCACGTTTATGTCGCTCCGCGCGACCTTGCGGACAAGGTTGAGGGTTTCCAGCATGGGCATACTTTTGCCGATGATGTTTCCGAAGTCGAAATCGCTCTTTATCTGGTCGGAAAGGATTTCAACCTGTTCTTTCAGTTCCACTTTCTCCAGTGCGTTGCGGACGACGATCAGTAGCCTCTCGGTGTCCACCGGCTTTTCCAGATAATCGAACGCGCCCAGCTTGATCGCCGCCACGGCCCTGTCCACGCTTCCGAAGCTGGTCATGATAATGACGGCAATTCTGCGGGGCAGCTTCTGTATCTGTTTCAACAATTCGATCCCGTCCAGTCCGGGCATCTGCACGTCGGAGAGCACAAGTTTGAACTCTTTTTGGGCTATCAAATCAAGCGCCTCTCCGCCGTTCTCCGCCTGCTCCGTCCGGAAGCCTTCGCCCTCAAGCAGACGCGCTATGGGTTCACGAATGCTGCCGTCGTCGTCAACGATCAATATCGCTGTTTTATTTTCCATGATTGTTTTTTTAACCTTTTTGCGAAGTGGGAAGAGTAAATCTGAACGTACTGCCTCCGCCTTTGCTATCCTCGACCCATATTTTTCCGCCATGCAGTTCCACGGCAAGTTTGCAGAACGTCAGCCCGAGCCCCGTGGAGCTGCGGCTCCCGCTTCGCTTCATCTCCACCGTCGCAAATTTGTCAAAAATCTTCCGGCGGTATTCCTCCGGAATTCCCATGCCGTTGTCGGAAATAGAAACCACAATAAAACCGGCCTGCTCGTCGGGCACATTTTCTATCGTGATTTTCCCTTCCTTTGGTGTGAAGCGTACCGCGTTGGACAGGAGATTCTGCACCACCCTTTCGATCAAATCTTTCTGAACCCTGACCTGCGTCCTCACCCCCCGGGTTTTATCAAGCAAATGGATGGATTTTTGTATAAGCAGAGGCTCGATGGCCCTTACCGCGGAAGTCGTAATTTCTCCAAGGCCGCAAATTTCCGGCGAAATTTTCATCTCGTTACTTTCCATCTTCGTGATGTCCAGCAAATTCGAGATCATGGCAATCATGACATCAATACTCTGTTTCGCCTTTTCCACATCGCTTAAATCCTGAGCCTTAAGATTTTTTGATTTCGACAGCAGGTCCAGGTAACCTTTCACACCGGCGACGGGACCCCGCAGGTCGTGTACGATGAAGGCCGAAAGATTATCTTTCATTTCTTCAAGTTCTTTAAGCTCCTGATAGCTCTTTTCAAGCTTATCGTAGAGGCTTTTCGTCCTCAAAAAGTTTTTGATTTTCAACTCCACTTCGGTGGAATCGATGGGTTTTGAAAGGAAATCGTCCGCCCCGCTTTCAATTCCCTTGAGGCGGGAATCCCTGTCGGCAAGAGAGGTTATCATGATAATCGGCAGATACCCTTCTCCCTGTTTCAGCCGTCGGCATACCTCGAATCCATCCATGCCGGGCATCATCACGTCAAGTAAAACAATGTCCGGCGCGAACTCTTTTGCCTTTTCCAGTGCCTCGGCGCCGCTCCTCGCTTCAATCAGGTTGTAAGGAGAATTATGGAGAAGACCTTTAAGGAGCATCAGGTTTTTCTCCTCGTCGTCGACTATAAGTACCGCGCTTTTTTCTTCTTCAGACGCCAACCTGCACCTCTTTGTCCGGGATTCCCCTGATAATATTCATAATTTCGTCGAAGGCCTCGAAGAAAGCTTCCGCCACTTTCGGGTCGAAATGCGTTCCGACACTGTCTTTGATAATGTCCACGGATTTTTCAATCGAAAAAGCGGGCTTGTAAGGTCTTTTTGATGTAAGGGCATCGAACACGTCGGCGATTGCCGTGATCCTGCCCTCAAGAGGAATATGTTCTCCCGAAAGCCCCCCCGGATACCCGGAGCCGTCATATTTTTCATGGTGTGTTAGCGCTATAGATTTTGCCATCTGTATTAACTCGGAACTGGAATCGGACAGAATCTTTGCGCCTATGGTAGAATGCTGTTTCATTATCTCCCACTCTTCAGCATCCAGTTTGGCAGGCTTCAGCAATATCCGGTCTGGAATGCCGATCTTCCCCACATCGTGCATTGGGCTTGCATAAAGCATCTTTTCCACCTCGGGTGGTGGCAGCCCCATTTTTTTTGCGACGGCGGCCGAGCTGCGGCTCATTCGAAGTATATGCCGCCCGGTCTCCTCGTCCCTGTATTCCGCGGCGACGGATAGCCGGTAAATGGTATCAAGGTAACTTCTTTTTACGGTTTCGTTTGCCTCCTTAAGATCTCTTGTCCTCGCAGCAACGTCATTCTCCAAAATCTCGTTGTATGACTTCATGTGGTCGTGATAGCTTTTCACTTTTAACAGATTTTTCACGCGGATGGTGAGTTCCGTCCCGTCGACCGGCTTGGTGAGGAAATCATCGGCCCCGGCTTCGATCCCTCCGATCCTGTCTTTCCTTCCGTCAAGGGCGGTCACGATAACCACGGGTATCATCTGCGTTTCCTCGCTCTGCTTGATCCGCCGGCACACCTCGATCCCGTTCATTTTCGGCATCATCACGTCGAGCAGAACCACATCCGGCGATGAACTCCGCACAGCTTCAAGCGCCGCCTCGCCGTCCTTCGCTTTGACGGTTTCATATCCCTGAGGCAGAAGGATTCCTTCGAGGAGCATCAGATTCTTCTCCTCGTCGTCCACAATCAGGATTTTCGGTTTTTTATCCATCCGTTTTTTCACCGAGCAGTCCTTTTACTGTGTTCACGAATTCATCGAATCCGAACGGCTTCGCAAGATACGCGTCGCATCCCGCGGCCAGTATTTTTTTCTTGTCTCCGTTCATGGCATGCGAGGTCAGCGCAACAATCGGGATGTGCTTGGTCCGGTCGTCGTTTTTCAATATCCCGGTCGCTTCCACGCCATCCATTCCCGGAAGCTGTATGTCCATCAGTATTAAATCCGGCAGGTGTTTGCGGGCCAGTGCGATGGCCGATTTCGCATCCGTTGCCTCTATGGTTTTCATCCCGAGGCTCCGGATTATCTCCCCGGCCAGCTTCAGATTATTTTTATTATCATCAACGATTAGTACCGTTTTATCCTTCATGCCGCTCCCTCGGTCGAATTGGAATCGAAACGTGAAACCGGCTGCCTTTTCCTTCCTCGCTTTCCGCCCACAGCTTGCCGCCGTGCAACTTCGCCAGCCGCTTCACCAGCGGAAGTCCGAGTCCGGTCC
>JBDRBD010000042.1:0-28876 GCA_043823025.1 Candidatus Omnitrophota bacterium
TATGCTTGCCGCGCCGTTCCAGATTGAATCCGCGAAAGACGGCAAGGGCAAGCGGCATTTCGGTCGCCACATGGGCCATCTCCCGGAGGAGGCCGAGGTTGATCTTCGGAAGTTTGTGGACTTCGTTGATGAACTGGGATGCAAGATCCGGGTTCCCCACGGAGAACTTGGCATCCATGAGGATGATAAGATGGATTAATTCCGCTTCCTTGAAAGCCATTTCGCGGAGCCGCTTCTTCCATTCGTCCAATGTCCAGCGCCAATCCGCATTCGATGCCATCACGTCGCCGTGACACGGCGCGAATCCGATCTTCTCAAGCGTCTTGACGAGCTGTCTGGAAAAGGTCTGGAAGTAGTCTTTGTCCCGCGGGGATTCGTAGACAAGAAGATTGTCCTGGTCGGTCATCAGGGTTTGTTCCTCCCGGCCCGAACTCCCCATCCGGATCCAGGCATAAAGACCCCGCGGCGCCATTTTTTCCCTGCGGAGCTGTTCCTCGACGAGCCGCGCGGCCTGTTCCGTGAGGAGGTCGTAGTGCTGCGTGCAGAGCTCGTGGAGCTCCGTGACCGCATACGTTTTTTGGAAGAGCTTGCCGGTGATCTGAGTCAGCTTTTGACGGATCAACGCCAGTTCCTGGATGGTCGTTGCCAGACGGATCCGCTCAAACTCGACCCCATAGGCGCGCCGCAGGTGACGGATCTCTTTAAGTTCCCGCTCGGTAAATTCCCCGAGCCGCTCCAGGAAGGTATAGCGGACATAGCCGGGGAGTTCCTCGAACATTTCATCGTAAATCTCGATGAAATACTGGAGCAGGGTGCCAATCCAGAGCTCGCGGCCCCTTTCCCCCGGGAAAAACTTAATCAGCCGGTTGATTTCACGGAATTTATTTTCCATTAGGGACTCATTGTAACACAAGTTGAATTCGGGAACCAGAAACCAGTAACCAGATGTCAGAGCCAAAAAACCTAAAAGCAGAGAATGAGAGAGTGGGCGTGTGGGAGAATGGGTAATCATAGATCAGCAACCAGCAACTGGTGACTTTCTAACCTCTTTCGTTGCTTGACTTTATCATAACATTGTGCTATAATTCAAAACATATCAGATGACGAACTTTGCAACACCCTTACAGATGAGGGGAAGGGGGACTTTTTTTACCCTCGGGCTTTCCTTGTTTCTCCTTCTCGTAGAGACGCCTAATGCCGTTGGGGCTCTCGTGGACTTAGAGGCTCCTGCCTACCGCAATCGCGGCTACCAAGCCCAGCAGAGAGGCCAGTGGACAGTGGCGCTCAAATATTATCAGAAGGCCGTCGCGCTCGATCCTTATTACGCCACTCCTTACAATGATCTCGGAATCGTCTACGAAAAGCAGGGAGAATTCGGCAAGGCGGAAGGGGCCTATCTCAAGGCGATTTCCGTCGATCCCCGGTACCTGGATGCCTATGCCAATCTGGCGCTCCTGTATGAACGGACCGGCAAAATCGAGAAAGCCGTTGACTACTGGGAAAAACGAGTGGCCTACGGACATCCCAATGATCCCTGGACGCGGAAGGCCATGGAGCGGCTGAGCCTTCTTGAAAAAGGCGAAGTATCGGTTTCCTATCCGGTGTCTCCGGCTCAGAAGATTCCGACGCGGCGCACCACCTTTATTGGGGAAGAACCCTGGGCCGGACTCCCCTATCCGGAAAAGTCCTTCACCGCACCGGAAGCGCCGAGCGAATATGAAGAGTACGGTGCAGTTCCCGCCGAACTTCAGTATATCATCGGGCCGAGCGATAAACTGCGGATCGCCGTTTGGAGACATAGCGACTTGGATATGACGGTGACGGTGAGATCCGACGGACGCATTTCCTATCCGCTCGTGGATGACCTTTATGTCAGCGGATTGACGCCGCAGCAACTCGACGATGAATTGACAGGCCGGCTTGCGGCGACGCTCCGTAACCCCCAGGTTACGGTGATCATCGAAGAATTCAACAGCAAAGCGGTCTATGTGCTTGGCGAAGTCAAAAAACCGGGCCGTTATCTTCTGATGCGACCACAGACCGCAACCGAAATCCTCGCGCAGGCGGGGCAATGGCAGGATAGTGCGGTTTTGACGAGCGTCATGGTGGTCCGACGCAGCTGGACCAAGTCGCCCAAGGTCTACCGGTTAAACCTGATGAAAGTGGTGAAACGAGGAGACGCTTCCGGAGACATGGTACTGCAGGATGGGGACGTGGTTTTTGTCCCAAGAAATTTTGTGAAAAAACTGGATAATTTTCTTTCGTTCTTCTCAAAGCACGTTTTCGTTCGATTCAGCTCTGTCCAAGTCGATTAAGAAGGCCTTTTAACACAATGGAAGTCAAAACCAGTTTCCGGGATTTGCTTCAGGTTCTTTTTTATCGGAAGAATCTCATCTTCACCCTTTTTGTGACGGTTGTGTTGGGGACGGGGATTGCGACGATGCTGACAACGCCCATCTATGAATCCTCCTCCACGCTTCTCATCGAGAAAGAGCCGAATCTCCCCGGCACCGTTCAGAATGCGCAGCAGATTACCCTTCCCCCCCTTCTCTCAACGGCCCAGGAAGCGGCAGAGATGGCCAGGACCCAAAGCGAAATCATCAAGAGCCGCGTGGTGCTTCGGAAGGCCCTCGAACACCTGAAGCTGGCCGAGGGGCCAGAGCGGGAGGTGGTGCTGAGAGTGGCTGAATTGCAAAAACGGATTACTGTGACGCCGGTGCAGGATACGACGGACCTCATCCAAATCCGCGTGCAGCATCCCATTCCCCAGACCGCGGCAGACATGTCCAATGCGGCGGCCAAAGCTTATGTGGAATGGTATATCGAACGGAAAAAGGGCAAGGCGAGCGAAGCGGTCGCTTATCTTAATAAACAGCTGGCCGAGCTTGGAAAGGAACTGGACGCCGTTGAGTCACAACTTCTGGCCTTGAAGGAGGAAGGGGGGCTTGTGTCGGTTGAGGAGCAGATCCGGACCGCGCTCGCCAGACTTTCGGAATTCGAGGCCGAACGTCGGAAAGCGCTTGCACAGGAAGAGGAAAACAAGACAAAACTCACCAAGATTCGAGCCCAGCTCACCAACCCCGACGAGACGCTTCTGGCCGCCAGCCGCACCGCTTCCGACCCGTATGTCGAGACCCTGCGCCGGAAAATACTCGACCTTGAATTTCAACTCTCGACCCTGAAGGGGAGTTATACGGATGAAAGCGGGCCGGTACTGCAGTTGAAGCAGGAACTCGAGGCCGGGAAGGACCTCCTGAACAAAGCGCAGTTGCAGGAAACAGCCCCTGAGTTTTCCGGCAACAATCCAATTTATCAGAGTTTGGTCAGCGAGCTTGTTTCCCTCGAAGTGGAACAGGAGGCCGTTCGGGTCCGTAAGGAATACATCGAGAGATATCTTGAAGAATACCGCTCCCAAGTGGCGGATTTGGCGGAGAAAGAGAAAGAATATAATTACCTAATGCGCCAGATCCAGGCTAAGGAGAATCTTTATATGCTCTTGCAAAACCGGAGGGAAGAGGCGGCTACTGCGGAGTCGCTGAAGGAGGAAGGGATTACGACGGTGATGCTTCTGGACCCGGCCGAACCTTCCCAACATCCCATTTATCCCAATCCCGTCACGAATCTTTTATTGGGATGTGCGGTCGGGCTTATCACGGGGATCGGCACCGCATCGCTTGTAGAGTATTTTGATCATTCGCTGAAGGGCGTTGATGATGTTGAGCGGCACCTGGGACTCTCGGTGTTGGGGACTATTCCCCGCGGCCCCTCGGGCAAATTCGGAAGGAAAAAGAAACAACAGGGGATTTAAGACGTATGGGAAAAATTGACGACGCCTTACAAAAAGCGGGAGGCAACTTGGAAAAGGGGAAGGCTGATCTCCCCCCAGTTCCGAGCGGATTCGTTACGGATTACGGTTATCCCATTGCGGATTTCGCAAATCCTAATTCTCCCCCGGCAGAATCGTATCGCACCCTGCGGACCAATATCCAGCGCACCTGTCAATCGCGGTATCTTCATACTCTCCTTGTTGCGGGCGCCTCGCGGGGGGAGGGGCGGACGCAGACGATTGCCAATCTTGCGGTGATTTTTTCCGCCCTGGAAGGAAATAAAACCCTCTTGGTCGATGCGGACCTCCGCAATCCCAGACTTCACGAAATCTTCGGAGTGGAGGAAGGCCCGGGTCTTGCGGACCTGTTGCACGGCGCCGCGACGTTGGATGCGGTCATCCGGCCTACCCGAATCGGGAATTTGAAGGTCATCCCAAGCGGACGCACGGTGAAGGGCTCTGCAGAGCTTTTCCACTCGCCCCGATTTGGCGAGATGATTGAGACGTTGAAATTGCAGCACGATATCCTTCTCTTTGATTCGCCTCCGGTCATCCCGTATACGGATGCCGTCATCCTTGCCAACCACGTGGAAGGCATCATTCTCGTCGTGAAAGCGCGGGAGACACGCCGCGAGGTCGTCCATCGGGCCAAGATGCTTCTGAACCAATCCCAGGACAAATTCGTGGGGGTCGTTTTGAATAGTATGGAGTATGTCATCCCGCGGCCCATTTATGAAAAGTTGTAGCGACGAGACCAGGTGTCCATTCGTTACTTAGACAAGACAGCTGTATTAAGGGAGAGAGATTCGGGAAGAATCTCGCTCCCTTAATTTTATTTGAGCGCGTGACTTACGGAGCCCTCCGGGCAAGGTAAGTCACTGTGCGAAAATAATCCGCCGAAGCCCATCCTTTTCTCTTCTTTGAAGATGCTTAGGGCGTAGGAGGATAAACGGTTCGAGTCGACCCATGACAATGCACGCCGTCTCTTGGTGGCGAGTAGGCCGAAACATGGCCTCTCTTTCGCTGCGAGAGTTCATCAACAAAGGCGCTTACCTTCTCCTCGGGATTGCGATTGCACGAGGGATGGGGAGGGAGGCGTTCGGGACTTACGCGTTGAGCCTTCTTCTCCCCCGAAGTTTTTTTACGATTGCCGATCTCGGCTTTGGGACATGGCTGGTGCGCGAAGTCTCCCAGGCGCGCAGCGAGGCGGGCCGTTATTTCGGAACCATCGGCGTTTATCGGATTCTGAGCGGGATCTGCGCAATTTTGTGTTTGTGGGTGTTTGTGGCTCTCGCCCGCTACCATCCTTTGCTTCAGCGGTCTATTCTTTTGAGCGGAGGGGCTTTTTTCTTTCTTCACCTGGCAAGCTTCGTTTTCAATTTTTTCCGGGCGTTTGAGCAGATGGAGTGTGAATTGCAGGTAAGCGCCGTCCGAAGCGTCCTCTTGCTCGGCGGAGGGTTGTGGGCCATTCTGTCGGCAAAGTCGCTCGTCCTGTTTTTCTATTTCTTTATTGCGGCAAGTGTCCTATCGTTCATGGTTGCGCTTTTCTTGTACCAGCGGCGGATCGGATGGAGCGGCCTTCGCTGGGCGCCGATGGCGCTCGAAGGGGTTTTGTCCATCTGGCTGATTCAGAGCGTCGTGATGGTGTATCTTTATCTGACGACAGTGCTTCTTTCATTTTTCAGGGGGATTGCCGAAGTGGGGCTTTATCAGGCGGCCTATAGCTTCGTTGAAATCATCCTGATTTTCTCGACGATCCTCACCACCGCCCTTTTCCCGGTTTTTTCAAGACTCGCGAAGGGTCCTCGGGAGGAGCTTCTTGTCTTTTATGACGAGGCCTTCCACGGCGTTCTTTTCTTCTCGGTGCCTTTGGGGGTGTTGGCCCTTTTCGGCGGGGAAACGCTTTTGATGCTTTTCTACGGAGCTTCTTTTCGTCAGGCCCTTCCCGCGCTGTATGTCCTCCTTTCGGGGTTTCTATTTTTCGTCTTCGGCGGACTCAACAGTCATCTGTTGGTTGCCATGGGGAAGGAAAAAATCGTTTTGGGAGTAGTTGCCGCCTGCACGGTGTTCAATCTTATCTTGAATTTTCTGGTAATCCCCCGTTTTGGATTTATGGGCGCCAGCCTTGTCACGTTCTTTTCTGAAATGTTGATATTTATCCTGATGCTCCATTGGATCGCGAAGAGCTTCAAGTCCCCTGATTTTTTGCGGGGCTCGTCGGTCCTTTGGATGGGTGCGGCCTGGATGTTTCTCTTGGCGCCTTTTTTCCGGTATCCCTTCTGGGCGCTATCTTCTCTCGGGCTCATTTTTTATGGAGTCCTGGCGTTCCTCCTCCGCCGGCATTTATCGAAGGAACTCCGGGCGGCAAGGGACGTTTGGAAGGAATTGCGTGAACGGTAACGTTCCATGTCCACTCTGCAAAGAGGCAGCCCCTTTTTCGCCGCGCTATGTCTTGCACGACAAAACGGTTCACTGGTGCCGCTTCTGCGGTTGTTTTTATATCAAGTTTTTTCCGGGGAAAAGCGGCCTTGCGCATGCGGGCCGTGATGCGGCGTCGGCGTTTCAAGAGAAGTATTTCGCGAGTTTCTATGCGCTTCGGGCAAAAAGTTTTGCGCGGGCCCTGGAAATGCTGAAGGTTCTGAGCCGCCAGGGGAAACTCCTGGACCTTGGGACAGGACTTGGGTTTTTCCTGGAGCAGGCCCGAAGCGCCGGCTGGCAGGCAGAGGGACTTGAATTTTCAGAGGAACGTGCCGCTTATGCACAGAACCGGCTGGGGTTTCCCATTCATGTCGGAACCGTGGAGGAGGCCTCCCTTCGGGAGGGCACCTACGATGTGGTCACGTTGTGGGATGTCCTGGAACATCTCCCGAATCCGAAACAAACGCTTCTTCGAATCCGCGCATTGCTTGTCCCGGGAGGGTGCCTTGTGATTCGAACTCCGGTCTGCGACAGTCTGCTGCCGTGGCTCGTTCGGACGCTTTACCGGGTGAGTTTCGGAAAATTCCGCTTCGGATTGGAAAAACTTTTTGAAGAGCACCTGTTTCATTTCAGCGAGAAGGGACTTTCCCGGCTTCTGAGTTCCTGCGGGTTCCGTCTCCTCCGGAGTTATCGTGAGGATTATATCGATCCCAACGCCCTTCGGCAGAAAGACTGGGTCCGGAACGGCCTGGTGCGCTTGGGCGTCGGAGTGATTATTGGTTTCTCCCATTGGATCCGCCGACAGGACGAGGTGGTGGTGTATGCCGAATCGGCCTAAACAAACGCCCAAAACTTTCCTTCGACCCTGGTTCGTCTGGATGTTTTTATCGGCCCTTGCGGCTTTGGTGGAATATGATATTGCGGCGATGAGCTCCAGGGCCTTTTCGCAATATTTAAGAGACCTTCCGCTTTTTTCCCTTTATCTGGATCTTTTGGGTGTCTTTTTGATTTATGCGGCAGTCGGCGCTCTCGGACGATGCATGGCGTGGGGCGTTGCGCGGCTCAGAGGAAAGGAGGGGGAAAGTTTTCTGGTCAAAAACGGCGTCGCTCTTTTCAGCGCCCTGGCTATTTTCATTTACGGATTTTGGGGTCTTCGGAAGTTTTTCTATCTGAAGGGGATTTTGAGCTGGCTTGGGCTCGCGGCGGCGTCAGGGGGGGTCTTGATCTTTGCAGGGTTTTTGGGATGTACCTTTCAGAGGATATTCACGGGCCGGAAGGCCCGGGAATGTGCAGCGCTTCTTATTCTCGTGACGCTGGCGATTCCGCCCATCCTGCGCCTCGTTCCACCCGACATGGCGTCGGCAAGCGGTGTTCCGAATGTCATTCTCCTTTCAGTCGATACTCTTCGGCCGGACCATTTAGGATCGTTGGGATACAAGAATGCGAAAACTCCCAACGTCAATCGGCTTGTCTCCGAGGGATTTCTTTTCCGTCAGGCCTATGCTCAGATTCCTTTGACTGGTCCTTCCTTCACTTCGATTTTGACCGGTCTTTATCCAAAGACCCACGGATGCCGACAGAATCTTTCGGTTTTGGATCCTTCCTTTGTCACGTTGGCTGAGGCGTTCAAGAACTTGGGATACCGAACGGCGGCTTTTGTGAGCGGGTATCCTTTGAAACAAGAACTGTGCGGCCTTTCCAACGGATTTTATCTTTATCAGGACCGTTTTTCCTTCTTTGACGGATTCAAGCTGTTGCGCTTTTTGGAACGGTTCGGGTTCGTGGAGCTTCAGCTTGAGCGTCGGGCTGAAATGGTCAGCCGTCTTGCGATTCCGTGGATGCGCCGTTATAAAAAAGACTCCTTGTTTGTCTGGATTCATTACTACGATCCGCACGTCCCTTACCGGCCGCCGCTTCTTTACTCAAAAGAAAACATGAAACTGCGGCAGGAGACCCGGCATCAACGGTACTGGTGGGGAAAAGGGAAGGAGGCAGTATCGCCCGAGGCTGTTGGCGCCATGACGGCACTCTATGATGCCGAAATCACCTATGTGGACCAGGACATCGGACGGATCCTTTCATTTTTGGAACGGGAAGGGCTGAAGAAGGAGACGCTGATCGTTTTTGTTTCGGATCACGGTGAGAGTTTTGACCACGATTATTATTTTGACCACGGAGACCGGCTGTATGAATCATGCATCCGGGTCCCCCTCGCGCTCGTTTATCCAGGCGTGGTGCCGAAGGGCGTTGTGACGGACGAAATTGTCGAAAGCGTTGACATTTTCCCGACGGTTTTCTCGATTTTGAAACTCCCCACCCGGGATGTGGACGGGAAAGACCTGTTTGTCAAGCTCCTTTCGAAGACGATCCCGCAGGCCTACTCGGAACTTTCCCGTCGGGGGAGTTGTTCTACCTTTGGGGATCTTTGGTCAGTACGCCAAGGACCCTGGAAATTGATTTACTCCCCCGAAGGCCGGCCGCCGGAGTTGTATCATCTTGGGAAAGACCCCGGCGAGAGTGTGAATTTGTCTTCGACAGAGGCGGAGCGCACCAAGCGAATGACAGAACAACTGATTCAATGGATGAGACCGGAAGGGAAGGAGTCCTTGCCAAGGCCTGTCGGAGGATTGGATCGTGAAAAATTGAGGAGTCTGGGGTACCTCCAGTGACGGAAACAGCCGAGAGGCCTTTACGTGTCAGCGTCGTCATTCCTGTCCGGAACGGAGAAGCAACCATCATGGCCTGCTTGAACAGTCTTGCTTGCCAGGACCAGCGTCCGGACGAAGTCGTGGTCGTCGAGAACGGTTCGGAGGACAATACCGTCTCCCTTGTCAAGGAGTGGATGCTGACGCAGCCCGGCCTTCATCCCAGTCTTGTGGTGGAGTCCGCCTGCGGCCCCTCCGCCGCCCGCAACCGGGGCGTCGAAGCAGCCAAGGGCGATGTAATTGCCTTTCTGGACGCGGATTGCATCGCACCGCCCGATTGGCTCAGAAACATTTCAAGCGAGATGAGTCAGGGGGTAGGGGCTGTCGGAGGGCCCTACGAAGGTATTTCCCTTCCGTCCATTGAGAAATACGCCTCCATGAGCTGGTTTTTGGAAAGCCATCCTTCGACTTATGCGCTTTCAAGTCCTTTTGTTTCGCGTTTCCTCTTGGGGGGAAACATGGCTCTTTTCCGGAAGGATTTTGCAAACATCGGAGGATTCGATGAAACGCTTCATGTCGGCGAAGACCTGGATCTATCCTTCCGGCTCAAAAAAGCGGGGACCGTTCTGAAATATCTTCCGGATCTTGCCGTGACGCACAAAACGCATTCTTCTTTTTCCAAAAGGGTCTCCCGCGCCTTATCACACGGGATGCTCCAGGCCCGTATCGCAAAAAGGGATTTCCCTCATCTTTTGCTCGTCTCGGCGTTCAAAAAATCATGGTGCATTTCTTTCCCCGCGACGGTAGCGCTGGAGCTCTCATCGCTCACAAAAATTCTGTGCGGCTTGACGCTCATCGCCTGGATGCGGCCTGCGTGGGGGCTTTTGCTTTTTTTCATATTGGTGGTTTTGTGGGGGTTCAGAATGACCTTCGGTCTTTTACGCCTCAGGGTTCCGGTGACGTTCGCGGACGTAGTCGCCCTCCCGCTGGGATGGGGCGTTGCCCGTTTGGCAACGGAAACCGGCCGGCTCATAGGCTCGGTACGCCACAACGTCTTCTGTTGGTGAATGCGATGAGAAAAAAATGGCCCTTTTACCTGATGCCGGCGTTTGCCGTTTACCTATTGAGCCTTCTTCTGGTTTCTCCTCTCTATGAGTTTCCGATCGGAGACGCCTGGGTCTACGCAAAAGTCGCAAAACACTTTTACGAAACGGGCCAATTCCTCATTCTCCCATGGTATGGGCAGAGTCTTTTGGTGCAAATCGGATGGGCGTATCTTTTTCTTCTGCCCTTTGGCTTCTCGTTCTCCGCGCTCAATCTCTCAAGCGTTGCGATGGGGGTCCTGGCGATCCTTTTTTTCAATTGCCTGATGAAGACCCTTCATTTCCGGCGGGGGGAGCGGCTTTGGGGATGCCTCCTCTTTGTCATCAGCCCTCCGTTCATCCATCTGAGTCATTCATTCCACACGGACCTTTCTTTTCTGGCGCTTTATCTGGCGGCGGCCTGGATGATTCTGGAAGCACTCCCCCGGCGCTCCGGCGCATGGCTTTTGGCCGGGAATGTCCTCTTGGGGTCAGCACTTTTGGTGCGGCAAGTTGGGATTTTCCTTCCGCTCGTCCTTCTTTTCGTGCTCCACCGGGAACGTCATCGCTGGAAGCTTTGGCAGAGACTCATTCCCCTGATTCCTTTCCTCATGCTGGGGGCCTTTACGCTCTGGCAGCGCGCCTACTTTCAGCGAACCCCTCCGGCCAATCTCCTGCTCCTTGCCTATGCGCTTCGAACCGACAAGATTCTTTTGGACTGCCTCCGCATCCCGTTCTTTTTGCTGCTGTATTTTGGGTATTATGGGAGCCCCCTTTTGGTATTTTGCGCCACCAGTCTCGTCCGGAAGAGAAAAATCTACCCGTCGTTGTGGCGTTTGTTCCTTCTGAGCTGGTTTGCGTTGGGAACCGTCATTTTGTTCGTCGGCTTCAGGCGGGGAGTCTGGATGCCCGATTATCTTCCCAGGGGGTTCCAACTCCTGGGGGCCGAGTTTTATCCTCATTTTCTGGTGACGCTGAGCGGCATGACGGGCGGCGCGCTCCTTTTCGCCGTTTATTATCAGCATCTTTTCAAGCGGCTCGACAGGGTGCACTTGAAGTGGATTTGGGGGATCTGTTTCGGGACGCTCCTTGTGCTTCTTTTACCGCCGGTCCGGAAAGGACTCTTGTCTTTGGGGAGTGTGCTCTTGCCGCCTTGCTACGCTTTTTTCTCCGAAAGAATCCATCTTTATCAGGGCCTTTGCGCCTGGCAGGCGCAGCTTCCCCTTTTATACCGGAATGCGCTTTTCGGATTCGCAGGGCTTGTGTTTGCGGGAGGGGTATTTTTATTCGGAATTCCTTTTGTGGTGGCCCTTCCGGATCGGCAGCCGCCGCTCCATCCGATGGGAAAAGCGGAAAAAATCTTTCATGCCGCGAGTTTCTTGTATCTGGTCTTGCTTCTTTTGCTCCCCGTGACGACGGACCGATACTTTTTTCCCGTGTTTCCGTCGGCGATCCTGCTTGTCTTAAGGGTCAGCCGCGCCATTCCGTATCAGAAAGTCGGCGCATCCCTTTTCGTTCTCTGCGTCTTGGTTCCGGCGCTCCTCCACACCGACCGTTTGATTCAGCGGGTCGGGGGGCTCTGGGAAGGAGGCGAGTGGTTACTACACCGGGGGATTGCTGCCGAGCAGATTGACGGCGGATTTGTCTTTAACGGATGGCATCTGTACGAGAAACGCCTCCGTGAAGGATTCGAAGGGACCGACCGGGGGTGGCGCAAGACAGGCTGGTGGGTGACGGATGGTCTCTATCGCGTCAGAGAGGCCCCCCCCGAAGGGGGATATGAAGTGGTCCATCAATTTCCTTTTCGTGACCTGTTGACGCCCGAAGAGGATTTCATTTACGTCAGCCGGAGAAAATAAGAGATGGCGCTTGTTGTCATTGCGCTTTTGGGTCTTTTGATCGGTTTCGGACTGGTGTATCTGCCGGCAAAGGCCGCCTTCGCCATTCCGCTCGTGATGCTTTTTTTGGTTCTCGGTCTTCTTTTCCCTTTTATCCTGGTCATCTTTCTTCTGGGGTTGACCCCTTTTCGGATCCTCTGGCTGGCAGGCGGGATTTCGCCTCAGGAACTTTTCTACAGCGTGACCTTTCTCGGTTTTTTGGGCTTTTCGGTTCTTCGGAAATTTCTGCGGAAAACCGACCCCTCCTATCCGACGTGGAATACGCCGGTAGCCCTCCCCATTTTTTGTATGGGGCTTCTGGGGCTTTGGGGCGCGGCCGTGGCAGTCCTGCGGGGCCACGCGTTTGCCTATTGGGCCAGCGACCTGAATTTTATCCTCTTTTTCTGGCTTTACTTTGTGGTGGCGGTGAATTTCAAAGGGCCCGGTGAGATTTACCGGGTCTTCTGGCCCACCTTGTGGATTACGGCGGGAGTGGTGGTGTGGGGATTCATCCGTCGTCTCCAGGCGGGAGGTCTTTTTGCGGGGATCACGCCGGGATTCCCCCGCGCGATGGCTTTTAGCAGCAGTTTTTTCATTCTGTGTCTCTGCCTCTTTTTGTTTTCGGAGCCCGGGCGTCTGCGTCGACGAGGATTTTTCTGGCTCACCGTTTTTTTCGGGGCGCATCAGTTTTTGTCGTTTGTGCGCGTTGCCTGGGTTTCTCAACTCGGAACGGCCGGGTTTCTTCTCCTTGCCCTTCCTCTCTCGGAAAAACAGCGATATTTACGGTGGATAGGGGTGTTCCTTGTTCTGACGGCGATTGTCGTTATCGTCGCTTGGATGCTGCCGACGGACAATCTATTGGTCAAAGCCCCGATTCATTTGACGAACCGCGTGATGTCCGTTTTCACCGACACGACGGGCTCAGGGGCCACCATGCGGACGCGCTATTCCGAGTGGGGAGCCGCACTCCGGAAATATGCGGAGCATCCCTTTCTTGGAAACGGACTGGGGACTGAAATCCGGTTTGTCCGGTACGATTTTGCCAAGATGCCCGTCACTACCGAACGGTACATCCACTCCAGTTACATCTATTATTTGCTGAACACCGGGCCCTTGGGACTTTTGGTATTCATCTGGTTTTGTCTTTCTGCCTTCCGGTACGGCTTGGAGGTGTACCGGAAACTGCCGGTTTCAGAGCTCAAGGGACTTGCGCTGGGATTTTCGGCCGCGTTTGTGTTTCAGATTTTTTCCTCGATTGCGGGGAATGAATTGAATAACCCCTCCCGCACCATCTGGACGGGATTTTTCCTCGGCGCGCTGACGGTGATAGATCAATGGGCCAGGCGGCAGGGATTTTCGGAGAAACTCAAATGACGGCCCCGAAACTCCTCATTATCGTGTTGAATTATAATCAGGAAGAAGTGCTGGCCCAGTGTCTTTTGCGCCTCGGGAAGGTCGCCTACCGGCCTTTTGAAGTCCTTGTCGTGGACAACGGATCGAGGAAGAATCCGGAGCGGCTCCTGAAGTCCCGTTATCCCGGCGTCCACCGGATGGTTCTTCCGGACAACGTCGGCTTCGCGGGCGGATGCAATCACGGCATCCGATGGGCCCTTTCCCAGGGCTTCGACGCCGTCGTTCTTTTGAATAACGACGCTGTCACCCGGCCCGATTTCTTGGAAAAGATGGTTCAAAGTGCCTATGGGGACCCGAAGATCGGCGTGGTGGGCGGTGTCGTTTACCGCTCGGCGGACCTTTCGAGGCCTTATCTGGCCGGCATGCGCTTTGACTTTTTCAGAGCAAAGGTCAAGCGCCTTTTGCCCAGCGGTGCATCCGCGTATTCTATTCCCGTTGTGAGCGGAAGCTGTTTTTTGGTGAAGGCAGAGGTGCTCGAGGAAATCGGCCATTTGGACGAGCGATTTTTCATCTATTTTGAAGAAACCGACTTTTGTTACCGGGCGTTGAAACAGGGCATTCGGGTTGTGGTGGATCCTCAGGTCAAAGTACAACATGAACACGGCTCGACCTTTGGTCCGGAAAGCCCCGCGCTCCAGTATCTTTATACGCGGAACCGGCTTCTTTTTATTTCAAAACAGTGTCCGTCGTGGATGCGGCCCTGGAGCTTCACCGTGAGGATCCTCAAGGATCTGGTGAGAATACTCTTTTCTTTGTTAAGAGGAAGGATACCTGTGGCGCGGGCAGTGGGATACGCCCTGGTAGATTATCGGAAGGGCCGGTTCGGGAAAGGGAGGCTTGACTGTTTTTTCCATGGCCAAAGTGGATCCTGACGTTGCCATTGTCGTCCCCATTCTGAACGAGGAAGCAACCATCGTTCGTTTATTGGTGTCCTTTGAGACATTGACGCTTTATCCGAAAGAAGTGATTCTCGTGGATGGGGGATCCAAAGACCGGACGGTTGAATGCATCAACCGATACCTGGAGGCCAAAAAACTTCCCTATGAGCTCCAGGTCATGGTTCTCCCGAAGGCGTTGCCGGGTCGCGGCCGCAACGAGGGAATTCGCAAAACTCAGTGCCCCCTGGTGGCCTGTACCGATGCCGGAGGACATGTGGACCCTTCCTGGCTGGAGGATCTCACGAGCCCCCTGAAGGAAGACCCGGCGTGCGACATGGTGGTGGGAAACTGCAGACCGGCACCCTCTAGTTTTTTTGAGCGGTGCACCTTCTACGTGACCATCGAAAGCTCGTTCCGGAAGCAATTTATCTTTTTTGGGGGCGCTTCCATTGCGTTTCGCAGAACGCTTTGGGAAAAAGTGGGAGGATATCCGGAAACGCTTTATCCTTGTGAAGACAAAGCGTTTTTGAGGAAGGTGAAGGAAGGCAAGTTTCTCGTGCGTCTTTCAGAACGCGCCCTCATCTATTGGAGAAGCCGCCCCCATTTCTGGGACTTTCTCAAGCAGTATTTTCTTTACGGCCGCGGGGACGGGGAAGGAGGCTTTGTACCGCACCGGTATTTTCTCAGGGCGCTTTTCTACGGAATTCTTTTTGTCTTCCTGTCCCAAGGCAGGATAGATTGGATGCTTGTGTTTCTGTTGGGCTATCTCGGCTTTCTCACCATCAAGGCCTTCCTGGTGTTGAAAGATCTCCGCGTTTTTTTGGTTCTTCCCGTCCTTTTTCTGGTCAAGGATTTTTCGCAGCTTTTTGGTTATGTCGTCGGGAAATTCCGGAGGCTCCGTGGAACGGATTAAAATCCTTTACGTCTCCCAGGCAACAGGCGGCGTCAAGCGCCACATTACATTTCTGGTCCAGCGCCTGGACCCGAGCCGCTACGAGATCGCCGGCTGTTTTCCTCCGCAGGATCGGATCAAAGGGGCGGCTTCAAACAAGGAGACTTATTTTGATGTATTCCAAAAGCGGGGGCTTCGGGCCATTCCGCTGGATATGTACCGGGAAATCCATCCGATTCAAGACCTCCGGGCTTTTCTGAAGCTTTTCCGCATTCTGAGGCGGGAAAGGTGGGATATCGTCCATACCCACAGCTCCAAGGCCGGTTTTCTGGGGCGGATTGCCGCACGAGTCGCTGGCGTTCCGGTCGTGGTTCACACGCCGAACGCGTTTGCGTTTGACCGGCCGCCCCACTCCTTCCTGAACCCCTTTTACGTGTTTCTTGAAAAAATGGCGGGTTATTTCTGTGATGCGTTAATCGCCGTTTCCGATTCCGAGGAGCAGCTGGCGGGGCAGGCCGGGGTGGTTTCCGCGAAAAAGATCATCTGCATCCCGAACGGAATCGATTTGGAAGAGATGAGTTGTGAAGTTGACCCGCAAGCAAAAAAACGGATGTTGGGCCTTCCGGAAAATAAACCCATGATTCTGACCATTGGGCGCTTTGCGCCCCAAAAGGCACCCGGTCTATTTATTGAAAGCGCCAAGCAGATTCTGGCCCAGAGGAGCGACGTCAGTTTTGTCATGGTAGGGGACGGGCCTCTCTTGCAAAGGGTGAAAGACCGCATTCAGAAGGAAGGACTCCAGAATCACCTTTTTCTTTTCGGCTGGCGCTCGGATGTCAAAGAGATCCTCGCTGCGTGCGATATCTATGTCCTTTCGTCGCTGTGGGAGGGTCTTCCGTATACCGTCCTTGAAGCCATGGCGCTGGCCAAGCCGGTGGTCGCGACCGCGGCGCGCGGCACGCGGGATGCAGTCCGGGACGGTGTGACGGGGTTTTTGGTGGGTCTCCGCGACGAAAAAACAATGGCCGGAAAACTCTTGAAGCTCCTTTCGGAACCGGATCTCGCCCGAGGTATGGGCCAACAGGGCCGCCTTTTGGTGGAAAAGGAATTCACCATCGGCCCCCATGTCCAGAAAACGGACTTGTTGTATCAGCGTCTCTTGTCCGAAAAACAAAAGCGCCCATGAAGAAAATCGCACTTGTCCTTGCCGTTCTCCTCTGCCTGGCAGGAGATTCCAGTGCCTCGGATCCCCGCCAGGCGCAGCAGGTCTGGATTTATCTTGGGAAGGTGCCTCGTGAAAAGGGGATTCATCTTCTTTCCCCTCCGGCGGAGCTTTTGGAAAAGAAAGGGAAGCGGTGGTGCCGCCGGACAGGCGAAGGCCCTTTGCACAAAATCGCGTTTGACGTGGCGGACTCCTTTTTTGAAGAAGTGCCTCCGAAAGTCGCAATCTCCGTCGAATATTTTGACGGAGGGAAAGATACTTTTGCCACCGTGGCGCGGACCCTTGAAGGCTACCATCGCGTCGGGCGGATTCTTGAAAAAAAGGACTCCCGGACGTGGAAAACCTACACGGCCTTTCTTTCCTATCCGCAGTTTGGTCCGAGGGAAGACCGCATCACCCAGCCCGACCTTTTCGTCAACAACCGCCGGGACGGCAATGAATATGTAAGGATGCTGCGGGTGCGCATCCCGTATCTTCATCCTGAGACGGAAAAGCTCGGGAACCTGTTTGGTCCTCAGGAAAACGTTCTCCTTCGCGTCAGGTGTTTGAAACGGGGCGCGGCGGAGAGTTTTGCCCTTCGCTGGGAGGTCCGGGACTGGCAGGAAGCCGTGGTTCGTTCCGGGGAAAACACTTTTGTCGCCTCGCCCGGTTTCTCCGTCGCCCAAGAAGTCGCGCTGACGGACCTGCCGTTTGGCGCCTACTGCGCGGTCTTTATCTTGAAGCGGGGAGAGACACCCATTGAAGAAGCGGTGCTTCATTTCGGCGTTGCGAAGCCTGTGGTGTTAAAAGGAGACCCGCAGGCATCTCCTTTCGGCGTCTGCGCCGAGTTCTTGACCCCCTTCGCCGGGAAGAAAGCCAGACTCCTGAAGGAATCGGGTCTTGTCTGGGCGCGGCAGGTGATTCGCGGCGAAAAAATCTATGCCGGCGAAAAACCTGATTGGAAGGAAACGGATGCGGCGATTCAGGCAGCCCGCCGTGAAGGCATTCATCTTTTGGGAACGCTGCTTGGCGCACCGCATGGCGCCGGAAATCTTAAAACGGATGAAAGCAGAAATGCTTTTGCACGATATGCCGAGGAAGTCGCCAGACGGTATCCCGCCATTCGGCATTGGGAAATTTGGAATGAGCCGGATACCATCGGTTTCTGGGGAGATCGCGATTGGAAAAGGTATCTGGCCCTGATGAAGACCGTCTATCCGCGGCTCAAAAAGGTTAACTCCTCCTTGACGATTATGAACGGGGGGCTTGTCGCCGGGAATTTTTGGTACCTGGGGGAGCTCTATCAGGGCGGGATCAAAGGGTTTTTGGACGCGGTGGCCATTCATCCTTATGCGGCGGAACCGGAAACCGGGAAGTCGAATCTTGCAAGAAGAATTCAGAATGCCCTTGGGACCCTTCAGAAACAGGACCCGGCCCGGAAACTATGGATTACCGAACTCGGATGGACCACCTCGGTCCCCGAAGGCGCGACCCTGAGGGAACAGGCCTCCATTTTAATCAAAGCGGTGACCGTTGCGCTGTCCTATCCCGAAGTTGAAAAGATTTTTTGGTTCACGTTTGATGATTTGGGAGAAGACCCGGAGGTCGCCGTACAGAATGCAGGGCTGGTGCGGAAGGACCTGTCGCCCAAGCCCTCTTTGATCGCTTATCGGCACCTCGTCCAGCGCCTGAGCGGGAAACGCTGTACCGGGAAAGAAGACCTGGGGAAGGCCATTTCTGCGTATCGCTTTGAAGGCGACAAAGAAATCGTCCGGATTCTCTGGGCGCAAAAGCCGAACCAGGAAATTCTATTAGCAGGGAAAGACGCGAAACAATTTTTTGACATGATGGGGAACGCCATTTTACCGGCGCTCCCGCGCCTTTTGCTGGGTCCGGACCCTGTTTTTATGCTTTCAAGTCCCGACGCGCTTCAAGGCGATCACCAGTGAAGAGATTCCTGTCCCGGGGAGGCGAAAGGGGAAGCGTTTGGCGAGGGGAAGCAGGAAAGTTGGCATCCGGTTAGGGAAGATGCTGCCGACGGTGGCGGCATGAAGAACCGTTAGCCCTGCGGCGCGGGAGAGCGCTTCGAGCCTTTTTTGCGAAAAGCGCCAACTGCCGCGCTCGGACCGGTCCAAAAGACCCAGCAGAAATTGTGCGGGGTGATACCAGTTTGGTTCGAAGAGGATGACGTAGCGCCGGCTGACCCGCGCAAATTCGCTGACGGCCTGAAGGGGATTTTCCAGATGATGAAGAATTTCCCATCCCATCAGGCAGTCAAAGGAACCGTCCGCGAAGGGAAGGCGGGAGGCATGCGCCTGGAGAAGGAAAGCCGTTTTTTGGGGACATCCGGACAGCATGGCGAAGGAGCCGTCCACGCCGACGCAAAACGAACACTTTTCCCGGAGAAAATAGAGTGTGTTGCCGTATCCGCATCCCACATCGAGGACGCTTTGGAGCTCGGACCAGCGGATAAAACGCTCCACATACGCCAGGCGCTGTTGGACGAAAGCGGCCACAACCGGATGGTCCCACTTGCGTCCGTGGGCATGGCGCTCCCAGTAGCGCTGCTGGTCGCAATCATGGACGGCTGGAATGGCCCGTTTCCTCCCCGAGGGCAAGACGGCGCACAATCTGCGTCATCTGCTGTTCCAGTTTCCGGTTCTGGCTGTAGAGGTAAAAGAGAATCCGGAGGATGATGAGGAGGGCGGTGTAGAGGATAAAATCCGCTCCTCTTCCGATGCCGAAGAAATGAGCGATCGGATAGGTGATGTTGGGAAAAAGTGTGATGACAATAATTCCGACGTGGGAAAGCAGAAGAGACGCGAAGAACCAGAAGGTCATCTGGAATTTCCGGCGCCGGGCGACGGCGTTCAGAACCGTCAGCGTTGCATAGACAACCACGAGGATCTGGAAAATCATTGGATGAGGCTCCTTTCCAAAAGGGACCAGAGAATCCGGAAAAGATTCCAGGAGCTCTGGCCTTTTCGAAGACTGTACGGGGTATAACGGATGTGGACCGGAACTTCCCGGTATCGCAGCTTTTCCTTCCGGATGATTTCGAAGATCTCGGAGGCATGCGCCATCCGGTCCATGGTCAATTGTATTTTCAACGCAGCCTCCCGCGAAAACGCACGCGAGCCGTTATGGGTATCCGTGATGGAGAGACCCGTGGTGAAACGCGTGAAAAACACGGCGGATGCCAGAAGCATGCGGCGGCAGGCGGGCGGTGGACTTCCTTTTTCCAGGAAACGGGAGCCGAGGACAATATCCGCTTCGCCGGCCTGGATGGGCGCGAGCAGTTTTTCGATATCCCGGGGATCATGCTGCCCGTCACCGTCAAAGGTGACGATGATTTCAGCGCCCTTTTGGAGGGCAAACTGGATACCGGTTTGAAGCGCTGCTCCCTGGCCGCGGTTCACCAGATGCCTGAGGGAAAAAACAGGGAGGTCCTGGATTGTCTCAAGGGAGTTGTCCGTAGAACCGTCGTCGACGGCAACCACGGTAGGATAGAAACCAAGAAGTTCTGAAATCACCTCCCTGAGGACAGGCCCTTCGTTGAAAATGGGGACGACAATGAAAACGGTCATGGTGCTCTATTATAACACAACGGGGCTCAGTCGGCCTTCGCTCGCATGAAGGAAAAAATCTTTCTTTTGGTGTGGCTATTGGGGTGTCTGGTGTTTTTTGCAACACTCGATTCCCAGACACTTCGGTGGGTCTATCCCGCCGTTTCTTTAAAGCCGGTCCTTCTTTTGTGTTTGGGGACGGGAATCCTTTTTTTGTTTTTCCCAAAAAAGTTTCTGTTGTTACAGCATCCGCTCTTTGTGTTTCCCATCCCGGTTTTGGCCATGACCTTTGTTTTTTTGATGAAGTTTCCCCCGGAGCGCTTTTCTTCCATTATTTTTCAGGATGATTTTACCTCTCTTTACGCCGCATCCCTGCGTACGCTTCGGATGATGCGCGAGGGAACGCTTTTCGGATGGGATAGCTCCCTCCTCGGCGGTTACCACACGGTCTCCGACTTGAATTTCAATCTCGGGCTTTTTCTCTGGCCCTTTTATCTTTGCTTCAGCCCCCCGGTCGGATACCACCTTTTTATTTTCTATCTTTACCTCCTTTTTCCGGTGCTCGTCTATTGGCTGGCGCGGCTTCATCATTTTGAAAAGGCACAGGCAGCGATCGCCTTCTGGCTCTCCAGTTTTTTTGCGATCAGCTTCTTCCGGAACGTCCTTCTCTGGGGAAATATCGACAATGTCCTCGGGCTGGATCTATTCCTCTTGGTTTTGATTTGTCTGAAAAAAAGCGAGAAAAGCCACAGGGCCTTTTTCGCGCTTGCGCTGACAGGGTCACTCCTGGCGTATGCACACCTCGCTTATTTTGTCTATGCGTTGATTCCCATCCTCTGGTCCGCGTCCCGGCCGCTTCAACCCAAAAGACTTTTCATCTTTTGCCTCGTGGGCGCTACGGTTTTTCTCGCTGTTTTCCCGTACGCCATTCATTACCTGAAGCATCCCGATTATTTCAATCTCCAGACAAAACGTTTCACGGATGCCCCCGCCGCTTTGGAAGGGAGGACCGCGCAGTCGTTGAAGCAGTTGTCGTGGTTTGCCAAGGGGAGCCGGTGGTTTACCGCCGGATACGAAGGAGTCCACGGCGGCAATTACGCCGCCTGTGCTATCCTTTTTGTCCCGGTGCTTCTGTTCTTGTTTTGGCGCGACCCCAAAAGCCGCCTCCTCGTCGGAACGGTCCTTTTCATCCTTCTTTTGCTTCCGCTCAAAACAGGAATGGGCATCGCGGCCAAGCGCACTTATTTTCTTCTTCCGATCCTTTTGCCGCTTTCGCTGGCTCAGGGACTACGCGTCTTTTCCAGAAACGGAACTTTGAGCCTTCTCATCGTCGTTCCGAGTCTTTTGTTGGGGACCGTAGGCCTTCCTTCCACAAGTTCCATTTCCCACGTGCCGACCCTGGCGTCGTTCTTTCCCGGCATTTACCGCCGGCTGGCCGCATGCGACGGACACACCATTCTTTTAGAGACGCAAGCCCTCTGGATCGAAACAGACAAAGGCCAACGACCCGAGGCCTTTTCAGGTCCTCATGCCCACCCTGAACTTCTTTTGGCGCTTGAAACCGGAAAACGATTCCTCTCGCACGGAAAGGACGGCTACCCTTTTTCGGTTTACCGGGAGAATTGCCTCATGTCTGGGATCTGGGCCGGGAAATTTTTGACCGAGTTTCCCGTGACAACGGTCAATGCGTTTCTTGAAAAATGGGGCGTGCGTTATGCAGTCGTCTGGAGTTCCGTCGCAAAACGCTTCTTTTCCGGAAACCCCGCCTATTACGAAAGCGTGTTTCGGGAGGGACCGTGGGAGATCTTTCGCTTCAAGGAGGCGGATCCCGCTTCTTTGGTGCTTCCTCACGGGGAAGGCAGAGTCGATTTTTCTTCTTATACGCACATCACCCTTTCCCTGAAGGGGGTCCGCCGAGGCGATGAGGCGGTCCTCCGGATGAACTATTTTCCCGATTTTGATGCCGTAAGCGATGGGAAACCCCTTGCGCTTTATTCCAAAGAAGGCCAGATTGCCTTCAAAATACCCTGCGATGATTTTTGTACCGTTGTGTTGCGTTACCCCCGCTACACGGTCCTTTACCTTTTGGGCCTTTTGGGGCTTTTGCTTCTTGCAATCCTTGTTTGGAGGGAGACGTGAAAAAACCGCTTTTCTGGATTTTTGTCCTCGGTTTTTCACTCCGCGCGGCCGTCGTTCTCAGCGGCGTCGGATTCGACAGGGACCTCGCGTTTTTTGACGCGCGGGATTATGACCAGCATGCGCTTCATTTTCTGAGGGGAGAAGGACTCACCAATGGTCACACCTGGGCGAGCCGGCTCCCGCTTTACCCCATTTTTTTGGCGGCTGTTTACAGGATGTTCGGACATTCGTATCTTGCCGTGAGACTGATCCAATCCCTCTTGGGCGCACTCGCAATCCTTTTGGCCTACGGCATCTTCCGGAAAAGTTTTTCAAGAAAAGTGAGTCTGTGGGCTTCTTTTCTTGGGGCCATTCATCCGCTTCTGATACGCTATGCCGGCAATATCCTTTCGGAAACGCTCTCTTTATTTCTTCTTTCAGTTTTTTTGTGGGTTTTCCTTTATCAAAAAGGATGGCGGCGCTTCTGGGGCGGAGGGGCGTTATTCGGTGTCCTGCTTTTATGCCGCGCCTCGATGGTCTTTTTTCTTCCCCTCGTCCTGCTTCATCTGTGCCGCGAGGGAAAAGGGAAGCCCGTGAGGGCACTCGTGGGGTTCATCCTCTCGGTGATGCTGGTCATGTCGCCGTGGGTGATCCGCAATTATCGATTGCTTCATGAGTTTGTCCCCTTGACGACCAACGGAGGGACGACATTTTGGGACGCCAACAATCCGGAGAGTCTCCGCGATACCGCAAAAACAGGGATTGCCTCCCAATGGGTAATGCCGGGAAAAGTGGTAAAACAAGAAGAGAACGGAGAAATACTTCTTTCCGAGGTAGAAGGGGATCGCTATCTTTACAAAAAAGGTCTTTTATTTTGGAGAGAACTTTTAAGAGAACGCCCCTTATCGCTGGGTTACCTTTTCCTGCGAAAGTTTCTGGCCGCCTTCAGTCTGCACGGCGGAGAGGGGCTGGCGGCGCTCTTGGGATCTATTGCATTGTATCTGGTCTTCCTTCCCTGGGGTCTTCTCCGGAGTAGGTACTTGGAAAAGGCCCCGACACTTTTGTATAGCGTCATTCTCCAGTACGTGGTCTGTTCCCTTGTTTTCTTTGGGCGGGCAAAATACCGGGTGGTCATTGAGCCCTACCTCATCGCCTTCATCCTGTTGGGGGCCTTAGAATTTATTGGGGTTCTGGGGAGGATATCTCGCAACAACCCTCGAACCAAAGCCCTTCGACGCGCTTCGCTTGCTCAGGGCGAGTGGTGAGCAAAGTCGAACCACAGCCCCCGCTTCATTGACAAAAGAAAATAAATGCATTATAATCTTATTGTTAAAACTCCCTCCAAATAAAATGGTTATGAAATTTTTGTTCTTTTTTCTGAGTTTCTTTTTGGTCCATGGTCCTTTTTGCGAAGGAAGCCAGACTCGCGTCATCATCTTGGGATTTGACGGGGTTGATACGCGCCTTGCGGAAAAGTACATGGACCAAGGCCAACTTCCGAATCTTGCGAAGCTTCGCGAATCAGGGACCTATCTTCCCCTGGGAACAACCCTTCCGCCGCAGTCTCCCGTCTCCTGGTCCAGTTTTGGGACAGGGCAAAATCCCGGAAAAACGCGTATCTTCGATTTTTTGATGCGGATGCCGGGAAGCTATTATCCTGACTTTGCAATGCTCGGCGAAGGAAAAATTGCTCTTCTCCCGCGATCCTCTCATCGGGTTCTGGCCTCCGCACTTGTAGGTTTGTTCATTTTCGGGATTGTTTTTTTCCTCTTGAGACGGGGAAAGAAGCGAAAGGCGATTTCTATGAGTCTCGGTGTTTTTTCCTTGTTGGGAACTCTCCTTTTGTTGATGTGGATTCCGAAGGAAATTCCGAAGCCGGTCTTGCGCCGCGCCGGCGTGCCGTTCTGGCAGCGGGTCTCCCGGCAGGGAATTCCTTCTGTCATGATTCGCATGCCCGTTACTTTTCCCCCCGAGCACATCCCCCACGGGAAGCTCCTCTCGGGCCTCGGCGTTCCCGACGTCCGGAAAACTATAGGGACTTTTTCTTTTTACACCGCTGAAGAAACCGGTTCGGCGGATGCGGCGGATACGGAGATGGGTGGGAAGATTATCCCTGTTCAAATCCACGATGGAAAAATCCGCACTTTTGTCTGGGGACCAAAGAATTTTACGAAAGAGGGGGCGCCCGATGTTCTCCCGGAACTTAACATCTCTATCGATCAAAAGACCAAGCAATGCACCCTCCAATTTCAGGGTCAATCCCATACACTGAAAGAAAGGGAATGGAGCCCCTGGTTCACATTCCGGTTTGACATGAATCCTTTGGTCCATTTGTACGGGATCGGCCGTTTTTATCTGGTTAGCGTTCAGCCGGTCTTTCAGTTGTACCTTGGCCCCATCAACTTCCATCCGGCAAAAGTCCCCCCCAATTTTTCTCTTTCTTCCCCAAGAGACTATTCGAAGGACCTGGTAAAAGCCGTCGGTCTTTATAAAACGGTCGGCTGGATGGAGGAAACTTGGGGGCTCAATGAGAGGCGGCTCGATGAAAAGGCCTTTTTGGAAGACCTGTTTGAGACGGAAAAGACCGTTCGGGAAATCATGTTTCATGAACTTGCAAAGCCGGACTGGCGGCTTTTTGTCGGCATCTTTGAAGGGACCGACCGGGTGCAGCACATGTTCTGGCGGACCATTGACCCCAAGCACCCTGCTTATACGGCCGAAGATGCCGCCGCGTATGGCGATGCCATCCTGAGGGTGTACCGGAGGATGGACCAGACCGTCGGAGAAGTCCTTGAGAAGTTTACCGATGAGGATACAATTTTATTTGTGATTTCAGACCATGGATTTGTCAGTTTCCGGAGGGCTGTCAATCTCAATACCTGGCTTGTGAAAAAAGGCTATATGACCTTAAAAGACACAGAAGGGGTCAGAGACCGAAATTTAAAGGACCTTTTCGACCGGGGGGAGTTTTGGCCCAATGTGGACTGGTCGAAAACAAAGGCCTATGCCATGGGGCTCGCCGGCCTTTATATCAATCTTCGGGGGAGAGAGCCCGAAGGAATCGTTTTTCCGCATGAGTATGAGGCATTGCGTCGTCAGATCATCAAAGACCTTTTGGCTCTGGAAGATCCGAAAACCGGCATCCGTCCGCTCGTCAACGTCTATCGGCGGGATGAGGTCTATTCCGGTCCTTACTTCGAAGAAACGCCCGACCTGATCACCGGATTTCAAGCAGGGTATCGGACTTCCTGGCAGACGGCTTTAGGGGGAATCCCCAGAGAGGTCTTTGAGGATAATAAAAGGAAATGGAGCGGGGACCACTGTTCTTATGATCCTTCGGTTCTCCCCGGAGTATTTTTCTGTAACCGGAAACTTCCTGAAAAGCAGCTTCACATTATGGACGTTGCGCCGACGGTCCTGGAGATTTTTGATGTGCCGATTCCATCCGAGATGGATGGAACGTCTTTTTGGACGCAGCAGTAAACCCCGTTAGAGAACGGAGTTCTCCAACGGGGTAAAAGCATAAACCGAGGAGGAACGCATGAAGAGACAGGGACTCAGCGAAGCGCTGTTTCTGATGGGATTCATCGTTTTTGTGGCAGGCGTCATTTTGAAAATCACCGCGCAGGAGGTGTTTTTGTTTCCCGTCGTGGCGTATTGGCGGTTTTCAATGGGGTGTTTGGCTCTGTCAATGGCGCTGTCTCTCCTGACAGTCGCTGAAAAAAAGTAACCCTTCATAAAAAACCATCCATTTCGGGCGGGATTCAAAAGAACGTTAGGTCCCGAAGGGTGAGAGACCGTTCTAGGTGAGATTGAGGATGCCGTGAAAGAAGGATGGGGAATTCTTTTCTCTTTTGTCTATGTGGCCTTGGTTTTGAGCGCGGCCAAACAGGCGGAGGCCCGGGGGTGGATTTCCTCTTATGCGGTGAGGAAGTGGATCCACCTCCTTGTGGGAAGTTGGATTCTTCCGACTTTTTTTCTTTTTGAACATTGGTACTCGGCGATCCTCCCTCCATTCTGTTTCATCTGGGTGAATCTTTACTTGGAACGAAAACGGTTCTTCTCCTTTGAGGCCAGAGACCAGGGATTCGGGGCTGTCTATGTCCCCATTTCCTTTGTCCTCCTTCTCACTCTTTTTTGGGAAGATCCCTTTCGAGCCTATGCTTCTATCGGCGCCTTAAGTATGGCGTGGGGAGATGCCGCCGCGGCCTTGATCGGGAAAAAATGGGGCCGGCACACGTACACCCTGGGGCGCACACAGAAATCGCTCGAAGGCGCTCTGGCCATGTGGGGCGGGGCGGCTGCGGGGTGCATTGTCAGCTTTCTTCTTTTCCGGCCGCTTCCGTTTCGGGAACTGGTGATTCAAAGCGCTATTCTTGCGTCAGTGGCTGCACTCCTTGAATCGTTTGCCGGCCGGGGGCTCGACAATCTCACCGTTCCTTTGGGAAGTGCTTGGGCCGGCGTCCTTCTTTTCGTGAGAATGTAACATGCACTTACTTCTCACCGGCGGGACAGGGTATCTGGGCGGGATTCTGGTCAGAACCCTTTCAACAAAATATACGGTGCGGGTTCTGGTCCGGGATCGGAATCGTGCCGCGCCCCTCCTCCCAAGATCGGCGCATTTAGTCGAAGGCCATCTCCAGGACCGTGATTCCCTTAAAGAAGCATTGAGAGGGTGCGACGCCGTTTTCCACCTGGCGGCCTTGGTCAAAAGTTGGGTGCCGGACAAATCCCTTTTTGAAAAAACCAATGTCGAAGGATTCCGGAATTTGGCAGAACTCTCATGGGAACAGGGAGTCCAGCGGTTTGTGTATACGTCCAGTTTCCTTGCCCTGGGACCGACGGACACCCCCTCGAAAAAAGAAACCTTTCAAAACCCTTATGTGGCCTCAAAAAGAAAAGCGCTGGAACTCGCCCGTTCCTATCAAAAGGGAGGTTACCCCCTTGTGACCGCCATCCCGACGGTCCTTTACGGGCCGGGGGCCTTGACGGAAGGGAATCATGTCGCCCAAATGTTGAAGCATCTTCTTTCGGGAAAGTTCCCTGGCTGGATCGACGGAGGGAAGTGGCGCTGGAATTTTGCTTTTGTCGCCGACGTGGCGGAAGGGGAGCAGCTTGTTTTTGAAAAGGGGAGGCTCGGCAAAGAATATATTTTGGGAGGTGAGACCGTCTCGTTGAAGGATTTCATGACCCAGGCCGCCGTCGCCGCCGGCTGTCCTGTCCCGAAAAAAGAGATACCCTCGCCTTTACTTCTGGGCTACGCCGCGTTTCAGGAATGGATGGCCGGCCTTTTCCGCCTCGAACCCTCCCTGACGCGGGGGATCCTCGAGACGTATCGCCACGATTGGGTCTATCCGGACGATATCGCGAGGGCCGAGCTGGGATATACCACGACCCCCCTCCGGGAGGCCCTGACAAAAACGGTTCAATGGTTGAAGGGTTCTTTGTGATGCCGCACGTTGCCGTCGGATTTTTGGTAAATCTTTTCTTTGCGGGAGCGGCCTTTTGGGCGAAGAGTGTGACGCTTTCGGGGGCCTTTTCCGGCGTCCTTCTCGGCACATGGATCTACGCCTTTTTGGGGTTACGCGGATTTTTGGTGGTGGTCGGTTTTTTCATCCTCGGTTCCTTTTTTACCCGCTGGGGCTATGGGGCAAAGAAAAAAGGGGCCTCCGCGGAAAAGCGGGGAGGACGGAGAAGTTATCGGGAAGCACTGGCGAACTGTCTGGTAGGCGCTTTCTTTGCATCGCTTGCTTTTTTCACGGGTCAGTTTCTCTTTGAACTTGCATTTGTCGCTTCGTTTGCGACGGCCCTTGCGGATACGACGGCGACAGAACTCGGTTCCCTCTACGGAAGGAACGCGTTCTTATTCTTTCCGTTGAGAAAAGTTCCGCCGGGGACGCAGGGGGCCCTTTCCTTGGAGGGCACACTTGCCGGAATTCTCGCCTCCGCCGGCCTTTCGTTTTTAGCGGTCGGACTCGCGTTGATTCAGAAGAGGCATATCCCGTTTGTTGTTGGCGGTGCGACGGTCGGATTTTTGGGGGAGAGTTTTTTGGTGCACTTTCCTGTGCTCGGTCATCAACTCAGGAATTTCCTGAACACACTCTTTGGGGCGCTGATTGCCATGGCACTGGCGTGGATTCTATGAAAGAGACGAAACGATATCTCATCTGGAAGCTGATACGGCCTTTCACCCTCTTGGCCCCGGCGGTCGGATTTTTCTCCGGCGCTGTCATCGGCTCAAGAGGATTTCCGCCCGCTTATGCGCTTTTAGGAATCGCCTCTGCCGTTTTCTTGAATGCTGCCTCCAACGTGGTCAACCAGATTTTTGACCTGGAGATCGACCGCCTCAATAAACCCGACCGCATCCTCCCGTCGGGAAAGCTTTCCGTTCGCCAGGCAACATGGATCGCGGTTGTTTTTTCCATCCTTGCCTTTGCCGCGGCCTACCTTGTTCCGAATAAGCAGTTTTTCGCCATCGTCCTGTTGGCGGCCTTCATCACCTTTTTCTATTCGAGCCCGCCGCTGCGCGTCAAACGGTGCCCTTTTCTTGCCAACTTCTGGATTGCCATTCCGCGCGGGACATTGCTTCTCGTAAGCGGATGGGCATCGGTGCGGGATGTCTGGGACGGGGAAATCTGGGTGATCGGCGCACTCTTCGGACTCTTTGTGTTCGGCGCCACCACTACCAAGGATTTCAGCGATGTGGAGGGGGACCGGCGGTACGGCTGCCTGACGCTCCCCGCGCTTCTGGGGTTCCGTGGGGCCGCACTTTTCATGGTGCCATTTCTTACCCTTTCGTTTCTTGGACTTCCCCTTGCGAGGGAAGCCGGTTTGCTACAGGGACGCCAAGTGTGGCTTTTCCTTTTAGGGGTTTTTCTTTTCTTGTGGGGTTGTTATATTACATGGCTCATACTTCGGAAGCCCGAGGCGCTTGCGGTTGACAAGAATCATCCTTCCTGG
>JBDRBD010000043.1:0-3250 GCA_043823025.1 Candidatus Omnitrophota bacterium
GCAAAACGTTTGAGCGCCGATGTGATGAGCATCTCCGCGCAGGGGTCGAGTCTATCGAAGGGGGAGTCTTTGAAGGACATGGCGCGGAACATCGAAGCCATGAAAGTCGATGTTCTGGTCGTGCGCCACTCCGCCGCCGGGAGCTGCCATTTTTTGGCCCGGGCCCTCCGGAGCTCTGTGATCAACGCGGGAGACGGCGCCCACGAACACCCGACGCAGGCCCTCCTGGACATTTTTACGATCGAAGAGAAAAAGAAGAAAATCGAGGGCCTCAAGGTGAGTATCCTTGGGGACATTCTCCATTCCAGAGTGGCGCGGTCGAATATCTGGGGTCTTTTGAAATTGGGCGCGGAGGTGACCATCTGCGGCCCGAGAACGCTTCTCCCCGTCGAGATCGAACGGATGGCGGTTCGTACCACCTGTGATTTGGATGAAGCGATCCGGGGTGCGGATGTGCTGAACATCCTCCGAGTCCAGCTTGAGCGCCAAAAGGGGGCATACTTTCCATCCCTCCGTGAATACGCCCAAGCATTTTGCGTGACTCGGGAGCGGCTTGAGTCCGCCAAGAAAGATATCCTGATCCTCCATCCGGGGCCGATGAATCGGGGCGTGGAAATCGCGCCGGATGTCGCAGACGGCCCTTACTCCGTCATTTTGAATCAGGTGACAAACGGCGTTGCCGTACGAATGGCCGTTTTGTTCCATATCTCACAGGCAGGCTCGAAAGAGGAAGGCGATGAAACTGCTGATTAAAGGGGGCCGGGTGATTGATCCTGCGAACAAGCGGGATGAGCGGTTGGATGTGCTCATCGACCGCGGGAAGGTCGCTCAACTTGGGAAAAATCTTGCTTCTGACGGAGCAGAAGTAATTTCTGCGGAATCGTACTGGGTCGTCCCCGGGCTGGTCGATATGCATGTCCACTTCCGGCAGCCGGGGCGGGAAGACAGGGAAACTTTATTGACAGGAAGCCGTGCGGCGGCAAAAGGGGGATTTACATCGGTTGTGCCAATGGCCAACACGGATCCTGTGGCGGATCATCGAGGCGCCGTCGAGTTTATCTTGGCGGAGGCCAAGCGCGTGGCCCTGGTGAATATTTTTCCGGTTGGATCGGTCACCAAAGGACTGGGAGGGCAAATCCTTTCAGACATTGGGGACCTGGCCGGTGCCGGATGCGTGGCGCTCTCGGACGACGGGAAGCCGATCCGGAACACAACGCTCATGCGGCATGCCCTCGAGTACGCCGGCATGTTCGGTCTCCCCATCATCGCCCACGAAGAAGACCCGTATCTTTTTGAGGGCGGCGTCATGCATGAGGGATATGTGTCAACCGTTCTTGGGCTTCGCGGTATTCCGGGCATCTCTGAAAGCATCATGGTGGCGCGGGACATAGAACTTTTGGGGTATGTCAAAGGAAAAATTCATTTTGCCCACATCAGTACCGCCCGCTCCGTTGAGTTAATTCGGGAAGCGAAACGGAAAGGACTGCCCGTGACCTGCGAGAGCGCGCCTCATTATGTGGCATTCACAGATGAGGATGTTGCGGGGTATGACACCCGTTTTAAGGTGAATCCGCCGCTTCGAAGCCGGCATGACCGGGAAGCGGTCCGCAAAGGCCTTGCAGAGGGGGTGATTGACTGCATCGCCACCGACCACGCCCCGCATGTGGAAAACGAGAAGGATGCCGAATTTGACGCTGCTCCCTTTGGCATGATCGGACTTGAAACATCTCTTGGGGTTTGCCTGACGCAGCTGGTACACACGAAACTCCTCAGCCCGGCGCAGCTTGTGGAGCGGATGTCAACAACACCCGCGAGGATTCTGGGGCTTGAGAAAGGGACACTGTCCGTCGGGGCGGATGCGGATGTGACGCTGATCGGCCCCGAAGACAAGTGGGTGGTTCGAGAGGAGGAATTTGAGTCGAGAAGCAAGAACTCTCCTTTCATCGGCCAGGAGCTTGTGGGGCGCGCCAAGATGACCATTGTCGGTGGGCTCATTGTGATGCGGGATGGGAAGATCGTGGAGCGCAGAAAATGACGGGCCTCCGTAGCGCTGCGGTGGAGACCACTCTCGCCGCCGCCCTTATTTTTCTCGCCCCCGGGACTTTGCGGGCGGATAGCTTTCGGGACCATCTCCTTTCGCGGATTGAGCAGAAATCCCTGAATGTCCAGAGCTACAAGGCCAGTTTTGATCTTTGGGTTCGTGCCGGCGAAGAGGAATTTTCCTTAGTCGGAACAACCCTCTACAAGCGGCCCAAGATGCTGCGGGTGGAAATGGTGCTTCGGGATGAAAAAGGGCTGAACCAGGTCTTGTATCAGAAAGGCGGGCTTGTCTGGCAGTATCTTCCATCCGCCAAGGTTGCTTTCCGGCGGCAGGAAGATGTCCTTCGGGAGAAATTCCCCGATGCGTTTGCCTCGCAGGATCTTTTAAACATTCAAAATCCCTTTGACTTGGTAGAGAGCGGGACCGTGAAATTCATTGACGAAGAACAGGTCAGCGGGGAAACGACGTATCTTTTTGAAGGCGTTCCCAAAAAAGCCATTCGATACCAGGGCTTTTTGAGCCCAGCTTTGTGCCGCATGCGGGTTGCGGACCAGGACGGCCTGCTGCGCGATCTTGTGATGTATGATGGTGCCGGCGTGGAAATCATGAAGCAGCATTTCTGGGACATTCAACTGAATCTTGAACTTTTGGAGGAAGAATTTGATTTCAGGCCGGAGGATGTGAAACTCATCGAGGTGACCAAGCACACCATCAAGAAAATGGAGCTTTTGATGCAGGGGGGAGGGCTTCCGTAACGAAGGACCCGAGGTTTTTACTGACGCCTGAATTAGGAAGACTTGCCAAATGGCTCCGCGCCGTCGGGTATGACGCGGCGGTCTTCACGGGAGACATCCCGGATCTTTTGGCAAAAGCGACGGGGGAGCATCGGGTCATTTTGACCCGGCGCTGCGCACTCCGCAGCCACCGCGGGACGCCGGTTGTCTGGATCAAAGACGACCAGCTCCCGAAACAGCTCAGAGCGGTCCCGCGCGCCTGTCGGATCGGCCCTTTTCAGAAAAATCTTTTTACGCGCTGCCTCCTCTGCAATGTTGCCGTCAAGCAGATTGCAAAAGCAAAGATGAAGGAGAAGGTGCCACCTTACGTGTACCAAACGCAGAAAGCGTTTTCCTATTGCCCTTCCTGTCGGCGCATTTATTGGGCGGCGACGCATTGGTACCGGGCCTCAAAGTTTCTTAAGGGAATAGATAG
>JBDRBD010000044.1:0-9774 GCA_043823025.1 Candidatus Omnitrophota bacterium
CAGGCGGAACCGGTCGAGACGCAAATCCCCTGAAGGTCCAGGTTGATGGCCATCGATTCCCCCTCAACGCCCTTGATGCCGATATTGACTGTCCCGGGGGCCCGCTCCGTCGGATGGCCGTTCAATACCGCCTCTTTGACATGCTTCAGAATGCCCTGATAAAGTTTTTCCTCGAGCTTTTTGATATGCCGGATCCTCTGTCCCATCTCCTGCTGTGCCAGCTGGACTGCTTTTCCTAGGCCGACGATGCCGGGACCGTTTTCCGTCCCGGCGCGGAGCTTCCGTTCGTGATGACCCCCGTGCATGTGGGCCAGGATCCGGACATCCTTCCGGAGATAAAGGAATCCGACTCCCTTCGGCCCATAGAACTTATGGCCCGACACCGACAGAAGATCAACGCCCAAGGAATCGACGGTGAAAGGCACCTTTCCGAAGGTCTGAACCGCATCCGTATGAAAGTAGATCCCGCGCTCCCTCGCAATCCTTGAAATGTCCTCAAGCGGCTGGAGGGTTCCGACCTCGTTATTCGCATGCATCACGGAAATCAGAATCGTTTGGGGGGTAATCGATTTCTTCAGGTCTTCGGGATCCACTTTGCCGTACCGGTCCACCGGAAGAAGCGCCACGCTAAACCCCTGGCTTTCCATAAACCGGCAGGCATCCAGAATGCAGGGGTGCTCGATCCGGGTGGCGATGAGATGATTCCCCTTGTCCCTGTTCTTGTAGCTGATCCCTTTAATGGCAAAATTGTTGGATTCGGTCCCGCCGGAGGTGAATAAAATCGTGCTCGGTTTTGTCCCCAAGAAGGAGGCAATCACTTCACGGGAATGTTCCACCGCCTCCCGCGCCTGCCGCCCTTTGACGTGAATGCTGGAGGCGTTGCCATAAGCATCCTTCAAATAAGGAAGCATGGCCTCGAGTACTTCCGAATGAACGGGGGTTGTGGCATTATGGTCCAAATAAATCGCTTTCTTCATGTTTCCACCTTTTGATAAAGAACTTCGCCCTTCTGGACGGCTGCGCCGGCTTTCACCAGCGGTTCCTCCAGCCATTGAAACGCACCTTGGGAAATGCTCTTCTGAATCCCGATCCGGCTCCAGATTTTTTCCGCCGTCTGAGGGATAAAAGGATAGACTAGAAGAGACACCCATTTGAGGTCGTCCAGGAGAGTGTATAACACGGACGCAAGGGTTCCCGCGTCCTTGGTCTTGGCCAGTTTCCAGGGGGCGCTGTCCTCGATGTAGCGGTTTGAGCCCCGGATGAATTCCCAAATGGCGATCAGCACCCCGTCAAACTCCAATTTTTCCATTTTCCCATCCATGGCCTCCATGGAAAAAGCCCTCTCCGGGGATCTGGCCACTTTTCCCTCGGGGACGCGCCCTCCGTAATACTTCTCCACCATCGTGAGCGTCCGGTACACAAGATTTCCCAGATCATTCGCAAGGTCGTTGTTCAGCCGCAGGACGAGGGACTCCTCGCTGAAGACTCCGTCGGACCCGAAGGGCGTTTCCCGCAATAGAAAATAGCGGTAGGAATCCACTCCGTATTTTTCAGCCATTGCCGCCGGGTCAACGACGTTTTTCTTGGATTTGGACATCTTCTCACTGCCCACCTTCCACCAGCCATGCGCAAAAACACACCTCGGCGGTTCAAGCCCGGCAGCATGAAGCATGATCGGCCAGTAAATCGTGTGGTGGCGCAGGATGTCTTTCCCAATCAGTTGAACATCCGCCGGCCAAAGCGTCTGGAAGCGCTGCGGCTCGCCCGGGTATCCGGCTGCGGAAATGTAGTTAATCAGGGCGTCAAACCAGACATACGTCACGTGGTTCTGACTGAACGGCACCGGAATCCCCCACGACAGCCGTTCCTTAGGACGGGTCAGGCAAAGGTCGGAAAGAGGATTCTCCAGAAAAGAAAGAATCTCGTTTCTCCGGCTCCCCGGCAGAATGAAATGGGGATGGGTCTTGATGTAATCCACAAGCCATGTCTGGTATTTTGAGAGCCGGAGGAAATAATTTTTTTCGGAAACGGCCTCAAGCGGCCTCTGACAGTCGGGGCAGTTTTCCCCGTCCAATTGACTCTTCGGCAGAAACGTTTCGCAGGGGGTGCAATACCAGCCCTTATAGGTACCCTCGTAAAGCTCCCCTTTTTCGTAAAGACGGGAAAGGAGTGTCTGCACCACCTTCGTATGGCGCTCCTCGGTGGTCCGGATAAAGTCATCATTGGAAATCAAGAGTTTTTCCCAAAGGGCCCTGAAGCGGGGCGCCATCCGGTCCACGAACTCCTTGGGAGTCAAATTCTCTTCCTTGGCCTGGAGGGCAAGTTTCTGCCCGTGTTCGTCCGTACCTGTCAGGAAGAAAACTTCTTCCCCTTTCAGCCGGTGATACCGGGCCAGACAATCCGCTGCGATGTTGGTATAAGAATGCCCGATGTGCGGTGCGGCATTCACATAATAGATGGGGGTAGTGACGTAAAAACGTTTTTTCATTCCGCCGATTCCCTCAGCGTCCGGATCCGCCTAGCCAATACCGAAAGAAGGAGCTTGGGATTCACATGCTGTTCGAGCATCTCACGGCTCCGGAGAAGTTCCTGAAGCACACCTTCTACGCTTTCCCTTCTCCAGTGCGAGGATTCTTCCTTTAAGGAACTCAGGCGGCTTTCATGAAACAAAAGTCTTCCTGGCAGCCCTTCCTGGACCATCCACACATCCCGATACCAGCCCGTCAACGCATCCAGCTCCTCAAGGAGCGCTTCCCTGCTCTCAGACCACTCTTTTTCCTCGTCCGCATGGAAGGCCTTTTCAAGGAACTGGGAAATCCATTCGCGCCTCTCCAGAAAATCCTCTTTCATGGCGAGCGCCTTGCCGAGACTCCCGTGGGAGAGTTTTGCAATCGCCTGAGCCGCTTCGGAAGACAGGCCCCTTTCCTTCTGAAGCAGCTGCCGTATTTTTTCCGTCGGAATCAACCCGAACCGGATCACTTTGCAGCGGGAAAGCACCGTCGGGAGAATACCGTCCTGCTTCACGGAGGTCAGAAAAATCAGACTCCCTTTGGGCGTTTCCTCCAGCATCTTTAAAAAGGCGTTCTGCGCTTCTTCGGTGGAGCATTCCGCTTCGACGATCACGGCGATGCGCCGCTTCCCTTCCCACGGACGCAGCGCAATCTCTTTTTTCAGTTCCCGGATTGCTTCAATGGAAATTTTGGCGCTTTCCGTTTTCGGTTCAATCCAAAGGAAATCCGGATGCGTTCCGGCATCGATTTTCCGGCAGGACGCACACCGGCCGCAGGCATCCCCGCCCAGGGCCTCGCAGTTGATGGCCTTGGCAAATTCTCTGGCCGCAAACCGTTTGCCAACGCCCTCCGGTCCGCTCAATAGATACGCCCCCGAAAGCCTTCCGTAGGCAAGGGCCCCTTTGAACGTTTTAACGGCAACAGGCTGCGCCAAAATGTCGCTGAAAGACACGCGTCATCTCCTCGGAAATCTTTTCCCTGACCTTTGCGGCCGAGCCGGCAGGAATCCACCGAATCCGCTTGGGGTTCCGTTTGGCAAGCCGACGGTATCCCCGTCGGACTGCGTTGTGAAAACGCAGAGGTTTACCTTCCATCCGGTCAAAGGACCGCTGACGGCTCAGCCGTTTCAGTCCCACTCGCGGCGCCACATCCAGAATGAACGTGATGTCAGGGACAAGTCCGCGGCATACCCGCCGGTCAATCTCCCGGATCAGCGACTCGGGGATGCCTCCCGCCATTCCCTGATAAACGAGGGTGGCATCCGAAAAACGGTCGGAGATCACGATTTTTCCTTTCCGGAGCGCCGGAAGAATCACCTCTTCCACCAGAGACGCCCGGCATGTTTCATAGAGAAGCATTTCGGAAAGAGGCCCCAGGTTCGGATAATCATGATTGAGAAGGAGTCCGCGGATCTCCTCGGCAATGGGAGCGCCCCCCGGATCCCGGGTCAGCACCACAGGGCACCCTTTCTTTTTCAGAACCTGCGCTAGCATCTTTGCCTGCGTCGTCTTGCCGCAGCCCTCAGGCCCGTCGAATGTGATCAAAAGCCCGCGTTTCATTGGACACGACGCCATATCACCCCTCCTGCTGTATCCTCGAGAATCAGACCCTGTTCGAGCAGTTTCCGACGGATTGCATCAGCGGTTTTGAAGTCTTTTCCTTTCCGCGCCTCCTCCCGTTCTTCAACCAGCGACTTTTCCTCATCATTTAAAACGGTTTCGGTAATAGGTTCCTTTTCAAAAAGCCCGAAAACCTTCCCCATTTTTCTCACGTCATGTCCTGCCGCGATGAAATCCAGTATTTTCTGCGGATCATTGAAAGATTTTTGATCGCTCAGAATTCCATTGGTATAGTTTAAAAGGCTAAAGAGAACTGCAAGGGCTTCCGGAGTATTTAAATCATCGTCCATCGCCTGAACAAACTTGTCGTGAAACTTGAGGGAATCGGTTTGCGTCCCACCTTCTTCCATTTTTTGTGCAAGCTCTCTTTCATAACGCCTGACTCTGTCAGTTAACGTCTGGAACCGCTGATAGGCCGTTTTTGCTTCCTCCAGCTTCTCCCATGAAAAATCAAGGGGATTTTGGTAATGCGTCTGCAAAAAATAAAACCGTACGACTTCGGGCTCGGCTTTCTGAAACAGTTCTCCGAGGGTAATGAAGTTTCCGAGCGACTTGGACATCTTTTGGGCGTTCACCGTGACAAGCCCGTTATGGACCCATATTTTTGCAAAGTCCCTCCCGGCCCCATCTGCCTGGGCGATTTCATTCTCATGATGGGGAAAAATGAGATCGAGCCCGCCTCCGTGAATCACAAAGGGGGCATTCCATTCTTCCTTCTCCTTATTCGTGAAAATCTCCGTGCTCATGGCAGAACATTCAATATGCCAGCCAGGGCGCCCTTTCCCCCAGGGGCTATCCCACGAGGGCTCCTCCGGTTTTGCGGATTTCCAGAGGGCAAAATCAAGGGGATCTTGTTTATTCTGAGGCGGCTCCCCCCGGGTCCCCTCGAGCATCTCTTCTACATTCCGCCCCGAAAGCTTCCCGTAATTTTTTGCCTTTTTCACGGAAAAATAGACATCACCCCCCGCCGCATAAGCCGCACCGGAGGCGATGATTTCTTGAATCATCTTCTGCATTTGCGGAATGTACTCCGTCGCTTTCGGTTCTACCGTCGGCGGCAATATCCCAAGTTTCCCCATATCTTCCTGATAGCGGAAAAGATAATGTTCGGAAATTTTCTGAACCGCCTGCTTCAAATCCCCGCCCTCTTTCCGAGCGCGCTCAATGATTTTATCGTCTACGTCGGTCACGTTCCGGACAAAGACCACTGGATACTCGCGAAATTTCAGATAGCGGCGCAGGATATCAAAGACAAACGCCGAGCGCGCATGGCCGATATGGGGCTCGTCATAGACCGTCGGGCCACAGACATACAGGCCCAGCTTTCCCCTAGAGGGGACATAGGTCTCGAGAGCTTCCTTCTTCCGTGTGAGTGTGTTGTAGAGGGTCAGCGACATGGAGGTGGTAGGACCCGCTATTTTGGCCCGCTTTCTTTAGGCGCTTGATGCCATTCCTTCAGTTGATGCTCGATGGCACTGATTTCATTCTGGAGCCGCGACAAAGCCTGGGTAATAGGGTCCGGGAGATTGGTATGATCCAAGTTGATGTCGGGAAGGTGCTGGCCTTTCATCCGGACAATGCGCCCCGGCACCCCCACGACGGTCGAGTACGGCGGCACATCCTTAATCACCACGGCATTGGCGCCGATCTGCGCATGGTCGCCGAGGGTGATATTTCCAAGAATCTTGGCTCCTGTCCCCACGACTACATTGTTGCCCAGCGTCGGATGGCGTTTCCCCCGCTCCTTTCCGGTTCCGCCCAGGGTGACTCCCTGAAAAAGGGTGACATTGTCGCCCACAATGGACGTTTCGCCGATGACGACTCCCATCCCGTGGTCAATGAAGCACCGTTTTCCAATCGTGGCGCCGGGATGAATCTCGATGCCCGTGAATGAGCGGCCGAGTTGTGAAATGAGCCTTGGGAAAAATGGGGTCTTCCAGAGATAGAGCCGGTGGCTGATCCGGTGGAAAATCAGGGCATGAAGCCCTGCATAAGTCAAAACGACCTCAAAAAAGTTGGTGGCCGCCGGATCGCGGTCAAATGCCGCCTGAATTTCTCCGCGGAAAAGCGTTGCGACCGCAAAAAATCCGACGACGAGAATGACCAGAATGAGCAATAAGATTCCCATGATACTCCTTAGGTTTTAAATATAAACGTCATATTGAAAATCGATAATCGAAAGTTGACCGCAATCGAGACTAATTTTTCGATTTTCGATTCTCGATTGCTCTGCCGATTTTGAGTCCCGACTCGAAATCGGCTGTCCGGGAGAGGGCGGCAACCGCGTAGCTGGCAATCCCTTCGCCTCGCCCCAGGGACCCCAGCCCTTCGGCTGTTTTCGCCTTGATGTTCACCTGCGCTTCCGGCAAGCGAAGGGTTTGGGCGAGTTTTTTCCGGATGGCCCCCTTGAAAGGAGACAGTTTCGGCTCCTCCATGATCACAATCGTATCCACGTTTTCGATCCGGAATCCCTTTCGGGTCAGACGCGCCAAAACCCGTTTGAGGAGTTCGAGGCTCGAGATATTTTTAAAGGAATTATCCGTATCCGGAAAATGCTCGCCGATATCCCCTTCCCCACAGGCCCCCAATAGGGCGTCGCAGACGGCGTGCGTCAAAACGTCTGCATCCGAATGGCCCTTCAGTCCTTTTGCGGACGGGATCTCCACGCCGCCCAGAACGAGCCGCCGGCCCTGTTCAAAGGCGTGAAGATCAAACCCTATTCCCATGCGCATGGGCACACCTCTTTCCGCTTGGCCAAAATTTCGGCGAGGGCGAGTTGTTCTCTCGTCGTGATCTTGATATTCCGGGGGTCTCCCGGAACAAGCCGCACTTTTCCCCCGAGGCGCTCGACCACAGAAGCGCAGTCTGTCACCGAAAGCCTCTCCTTCTTTGCCCGCCGGTAGCTCTCCACCAGCAGCGCCCTCCGGAAGACCTGGGGAGTCTGAACTTCAAAAAGCTCTTTTCGAACCAGAGTCTTTCGGACGAAGCCCCTTTTCCCCAGTTTGACGGTGAAAGAAACGGGGAGGACGGGAACGGCTGCGCCGTACCGACGGGCTCCGTTGGTGACTCGCCGGATGAGCGCCTCATCTACCAGGGGCCGCGCTCCGTCGTGAACCAGAACATAATCCGTTTCCGGTGGAAGTCTCTTGAGGCCCTGCCATACGGAATCAAAGCGGCTTGCGCCTCCGGAGTAGATGCCGGCCACCTTTCGAATCCCATAGGCACGGACCAATTTTTTCGCAAGCGCTATCCGGGAACGCCGAACCAGAAGGATGATGTTTCGGATATCGGTTGAACGCTCCAAGGCCATCAGTACATGCACCAGAACCGGCTTCCCTCCGAGAAGAAGATAGGGCTTCTCGCCGGATGCCTTCATCCGCAGGGATTTCCCGGCCGAAGGAACAATGGCCGAAAGCCTCATCCTTATCGACCTTCCTCAACCTTGGCAAAAACCATGCGGCCCGCGGTGGTTTGAAGGACGCTCGTAACCATGACCTTGAGCGTCTGTCCGATCAACCGGCGTCCGTTATCCACAACGACCATCGTTCCGTCGTCCAGATACGCCACGCCCTGGTTGTACTCCTTCCCCTCTTTGATGAGTTTCACTTCCATGACCTCTCCCGGAAGCACCACCGGTTTCAGGGCATTCGCAAGTTCGTTGACATTGAAAACGGTGATCCCCTGGAGCTCCGCGATCTTATTGAGGTTGAAGTCGTTGGTAAAAATCTTGCCGCTCAGAACCTTCGCCAGTTTCACCAGTTTCGTATCCACTTCCTGAATGTCCGGAAAATCTTCATCTGAGATGCGAACGTCGATTTCCGTGTTTTTCCGGATTTTGTTCAGGATGTCAAGGCCGCGCCGCCCGCGGTTCCGCTTGAGAGAATCTGAGGAATCCGCGATCTGCTGGATCTCCCGAAGAACAAATTTTGGGACAACGAACCGCCCTTCGATGAACCGGGTCTGGCAGATGTCCGCAATACGCCCGTCGATGATAACGCTGGTGTCGAGAATGATAATGTCGTCCTTGCGGTCCTGCCGGGTAAGCTTCACGTACGGAATGATCAGGTTGAACTCATCACGACCCCGCATCGCCATCACCATCCCGAGATAACAGAAGACCAGCGTCAGAACAACCTGAAGCGTTAACTCCACATTCTCACCCAGCGGCACGATGATGAAAGCGCCGCTGATAAGCTTCGCCAGGATCAATCCAAAGAAAAGACCGAACACGGCAGCCGAAAGGCCCCGCACACTGATATTCCTCATCGAAAGCTCGAAGATGATGACCGCCAGGGCCACGAGAACTCCAACCCCCGCACCGATCGCAGGCCAAAGCGGATAAAAGACCGCGAGCAAAGAACCCAATTGATAGCCTACAAAAGTACTTACCAATAAGAAAAAAACGCGAACGATATAGAGAGACATCCTTCTTTACCTTCCTTTCTTCAAAAAACCGCGATTCCCCTCCGTCTTCTGATCCTCTGTCTCCTTCTCGCGGTGAAGGAGTTTCCACGGATGCCGTCGTATATCACCCACGAGGCCTTCGACATCCCGATACAGTTTGTCATCGACGACCAACTTCCCAAGGGTTCCCTCCCCGTTTTCGATTTTTTGGAGAATGACACCGAGGGAGCGCGAGGACGCTTCCATCTCGCTCACCAACGCATTCCCTTTGGCCAGCACGCTGTCCATGGAGATCGGGTCTCTCCCGACCAGGACATCTCCTTCTCCGAGAAACCGTTGGGAATCCTCTCCCGGGCTGATGTCCAAAAATTTCTCGCCCAGGAGCCCCAGAGTCTTGATCTCTGCGATGGAATTATCCGGAACAATCGCTCCCTTTCTCAACCAAACCAGAAGGTCGACAAGCGTCTTCCCTTTCTGAAACGAAATACTGATTCCTTTCACTTCTCCCGAAACGACGCCGGCCACATGGACGGGTGCGCCGATTTCCAAACCGCTCGCCGTTCCGAACCGAATCGTGAGGGTATAGCCCGGGTTCAGAAGATAAAAATCTCCGATGGAAAAGACAATCATGAAAAGGACCAAAAGACCGATAAAGGCGAAAAGGCCGACTTTTAATTCAAAATTTGAGCGTCTGGTAGTCATGGTTTCTTCTCCCTGTTCTCCTCGGCGTCTGTGATAGGACCTGCTGCCGCCCCGGTAATGAATTGCCGGACGATGGGATGCTGCGTATTCCGGATCTCGTTCGGCGTTCCGATTTCAATGATCTTCCCGTCATAAAGCATCGCGATCCGGCTCGCGATCTTATAGGCACTGGTCATGTCGTGCGTCACCGCGACCGACGTCACTTTGAGCTTGTCGTGCAGTTCCAGAATCAGATCGTTGACCGCGTCTCCCATGATCGGATCGACGCCTGTAGTCGGTTCATCATACAACATAATTTGAGGATTCCGAATAATGGCCCGCGCCAGTCCCACGCGCTTCCGCATGCCTCCCGACAATTCTGAGGGCCGCATGTCCTCAATTCCCCTCAAGCCCACCATCTGAAGCGCTTCGCGGACCCGCGCCGTGACCGTTTTCTCGTCGAGAGAGGTGTGTTCCAGAAGGGAAAAACCGACGTTTTCCCCGACGCTGAGTGAGTCGAAGAGTGCTGCTCCCTGGAAAAGCATCCCGAACTTCATCCG
>JBDRBD010000045.1:0-2549 GCA_043823025.1 Candidatus Omnitrophota bacterium
AATCACTTTTACGATTCCTTTGATGATTCTTCTCTATGAGTTTTCCTTTTTGGGTTCCGGGAAGAAAGACCAGAGACGAAGATTTGTTGGGACGCTTCCTTATCTTGCGGCCCTGGCGATTATTCCTCTTGCGCTGTGCCGGGCGGGAGAGGTGGCGATGCCGATCAAAGCACTCGATTATCCGATGAGTTCCGCCGAGTATTACCTGACCCAGTTGAATGTCTTCCGGACCTACTTGAGACTTCTTTTGTTTCCCGTTCGACAGAACATCGACTATGATTATCCGGTCGCAAGAAGTTTTTTTGAAGGAGGAGTTCTTTTTTCCTGTTTACTTCTGGCGCTTCTTCTCGTTACCGCGTATCAGGCCTTTCGGAAAGAGCGGCTTCTTTTTTTGGGTCTTTCGTGGTTTTTATTGACAATGGGGGTGGAATCCGGCGTCCGATTGATGGATGCGATTGCCGAATACCGGCTCTATCTTCCGGTGGCGGGATTTTCTATTGTTTTTACCGCCGTTCTCTTCCGCGGGGTAAAGCGCACCAACGCCTTCATCGTCATTGCTTCCTGTCTGGTTTTGGTCCTTTCCGCCGCCGCCTTCCAAAGAAACCGCGTCTGGAGAGACGACATCACGCTTTGGCAGGATACGGTTCGGAAGTCGCCGGCAAAAGCCAGAGTTCTCAACAACCTGGGGAGCGCCTATCTGCGACAAGGCGATCTCGAGCAAGCCATTGTTTATTGCCAAAAAGCCCAAAAGCGCGATCCTGATTTTCCAGACGCCTATTACAATCTCGGAATGGCTTATGCCCATCTTGGCGATTACGACCGGGCCATCCGTTACTGGGAGAAAGCGTTGGAACTGGCACCGCAACGGGCAGAAATTTATCGGAATCTCGGAGTGGTCTACGGCAGGAAGGGTCAGCCCGACAAAGAAACGGCCTATTATCAGAAAGCGATTCAGATTTCACCTCAGTATGCGAAAGCTTACAGCGACCTCGGATTCACCTATTATCTGAAAGGAGAATACCACAAGGCCGCCGTCTTTTATCAGGAAGCCCTCCGGCGCTGGCCCGATGACGCAGAGACTTACAGCAGCCTGGGCGCCGTTTACCGGAAGCTCGGAGACGAGGAAAAAGCTTTGGCTTCCTATCAAAAGGCGGTTGCGATGGATCCGGGCGAGGCCGATGCTCAGATGGGCCTCGGATTGATTTTTCTTGAGAAAAAAGACGCCTCCGGCGTGGCGAGGCAACTCCATATCCTCAAAACGCTGGGCCGGGAGGATCTTGTCCAAAAGCTGGAATTGAGGAAGGGGGAATTTTAACTTTCCCCCCTTTTTGGTACAATAGCAACGTACGAAGTATCTGTCACGGCTGTGTGAAAGAAGAAGGAGAAAGACCGTATGTTTAAGAACTTATTTGATTTTGGGTTCAAGCGGAATGCAAAGGGTGCCTTCGGTTTTTATGTGGCGTATCTCATCCTGACCGTCGTTGCCTCTGCGCTCCTGGGTGCCCTGATCGGCCTTTTGTTTGGGACGGAAAACTTCAACGTGGCTTTAAGAATTGGGACTACTTTTTCCGTTGCCGTCGTCCTGACGCTTTCTTTTCTCATTCTGGCGAAGAAAAAGCTCATTGGCCACCTCGGTTATCTTTTGCTGGCGCTTTCAAGCGGCGTATTGGCGTATTTCGGCGGCGGTCTTTTGGGGTTGATCCCCGTTTCTTTTCTGACGACCCGGACTTCGCCGTAAGGATCTCCATGGAAAATGTCGTCGGTGTCTTGCAGGCTTCTTTTGCCCCCTGCGTTTTGGTTTCCGGGCTGGGGCTTCTTCTTTTGACCATGTCGAACCGCCTCTCGAGGCCGATTGACCGGATCCGGCAGCTTTGCCGGGAACTTGAAACAACCTCCGACAAGGAGATCCCGAGTCTACAGGAGCAAATTCGCATCCTTTACAAGCAATGCCGCCTCCTTCGGGCTTCCATTGCTTTTATCACCATCAGCATCTTTTTTGCCGCAACCATTATCTTTCTCTTATTTTTTTCGTATCGTTTTGGCATCCATCTGGAATTTCTGGTCGAAGCTGCGTTCGCCGCAAGTCTCATCAGTCTGATTGCATCCCTGGTCTTTTTCTTGCTTGATATCCGCCTTTCACTGAATTCCGTCAAAATGGAAATAGAACGGCACCTTGTTTGAGGCCCCGGCTCCGTTCTTTTGAGGAACTCTCTCAATGGAAGATCAAGAGAAGACGAAAGAAGCGCTCCTTCAGGAAATCCACTCGCTCCGCGAGAGCGAGATGCGGTTCCGAGCGCTTGCGGAAAATATCCAGGAAGTCCTCTGGATGAGCGACCCGGAGATTTCAAAAATTTTTTATATCAATCCCGCCTTCGAAAAACTCTGGGGGATACCTTGCGAAGACCTTTACCAAAACCCGAAGTCTTATCTTGATTTTGTCCTTCCGGAGGATAAAGAGACAGTACTCCGGGAGATTGAGGCCCATCGACAAGGCCGATACAACGTGGAATACCGGATCCGGCGGCCGGACGGTTCGATTCGGTGGGTCC
>JBDRBD010000046.1:0-7085 GCA_043823025.1 Candidatus Omnitrophota bacterium
TGCTGGTTACTAGTCGCTAGTTGCTGGTTTCTATACTCTGGTTTCTCACTCCCCCACACCCACTCTCTCATTCTCGCAAGTACATTCGGTCTTTGGTCTTAGGTCTTTGGTTTGTAAGTTGCGTTTCCCCTCGCGAATATGGTATTCGAATTCTTCACGGAATTTGACCGGATAGCTCGCAAACGGCATCGCCGCACCGTCGGCAAAGGCGCAAATCGTTTTCCCGGCCATGTTCGCTGCAATGTGTTGCAGGGTATCCAGATCTTCCATCCGGCCCCTCCCTTCATAAATCCGCTTGATGACTTTGTAGTACCAGCCGGTCCCCTCGCGGCAGGGCGAGCACTGTCCGCAGGACTCATGCGCAAAAAAGCGCGCCGTCACATAGAGTGCTTCCACCATACAGGCGTCTTCGTCCATCACGATGATCCCAGCCGAACCAAGCATCGACCCGATTTTTTGCAGTGATTCAAAATCCAGAGAAAGGTCGATTTCATCCGCCCTGAGGACCGCCGAGGAAAGACCGCCCGGAATAACCGCTTTCAGCGCTTTGCCGCCCCGAACGCCGAGCGCATGCTTAAAGATGGCGTCCCGGAGGGTCGTGCCGTAAGGAAATTCATAAAGCCCCGGCCGGGCGACATGGCCGCTGATACTGAAAAGCCGCGTGCCGCCGTTTTTCCCGCAGCCCAATGCCGCAAACGCCTTCGACCCCTTTTCGAGGATGAGGGGAATGCAGGAAAGGGTCTCGACGTTATTAATGACCGTTGGGCAATCAAAGAGCCCGACGGTCGCCGGAAACGGCGGCTTCAGACGGGGGAACCCTTTTCTCCCTTCCAAAGATTCCAGAAGTGCTGTCTCCTCCCCGCAGATATAAGCGCCGGCGCCGCGGTGAATGATGACATCCAGGCTGAAAAGTGTGCCGAAGAGATTTTCCCCCAGGCATCCTTTTGCGTAGGCCTCACGAACGGCCTCTTGGAGAATACGAGCCGGCTTGAGGTATTCGCCCCGGAGGTAAACAACCGCCTTACGGCATCCGGTGGCAAAGGCGGCGATCAACATTCCCTCGATCAGGCGGTGCGGGTCTTTCTCTAAGAGATAACGGTCCTTAAAGGTCCCGGGTTCTCCTTCATCGGCATTCACGACGAGGTACACCGGCTTCTTGCGGTCTTTCGGGAGAAAACTCCATTTCATTCCTGTCCCGAATCCGGCGCCCCCGAGCCCCCGGAGATTGGCATTCTTGACTTCCTCAACAACTGCCTCCGGCGTCATGGTTTTTACCGCCTTCTCGGCCATCCGGTAGCCTCCGCCCTCCAAATACACAGAAATCTTCGCGGCGTCTTTTTTGTGGAAATTTCTGGAAAGAAGGGGTGGATCCACCGCGCTTTGGAGCGCAATGGAGCCGCTTCCCTCTTCCGGAACAGATTCCGGGCCGCCGGCGCTGAGTACCCGGTCGATTCTTTCCTTTGTCAAAAAGCCGTGGTAGGTTTCGCCCACCTGCATCACAGGGGCCATCTCGCAGGCGCAGAGGCACTCGACGCTTTCCAAGCGGAAGCGGCCGTCCGGGGTGCTCTCTCCGACGTCGACCCCGAGCTTTTCCTTCACGTAGTCAAGGATTCCCTTTCCTCCGCCAAGGGTGCAGCTGAGATTGCGGCAGACCCGGACCGGAATTTTGCCGCACGGTTTGTCCTGATACAACGCGTAGAAACTCGTCGCCTCGCGGATCTTGACGAGGGGAAGCCCCAAAAGCCTGGCCGCCGCCTCTTCTACCTCCGGCGAAACATGTCCATTTTGCTCCTGCGCCAGATGAAGGACCGGAAGAAGGGCCGCCTGCCGGGTTTCATACCGGGAAAGTATTTCCCTGATTTTCTTCTGGTTTTCCGGACTGAATTCAAACGCCATTAACGATCCAGCTCCCCTGCAATCATATTGACAGAACCAAACGTGGGAACCACATCCGCCATCATGTCGCCTGCCAAAATTTCCGGGAGGGCATTCATGATGGGAAAACAGGGCGGACGCACGCGGAGGCGATAGGGGCGATCCGAGCCGTTGCTGACCACAAAAAAACCGAGTTCGCCGTTGGCCCCCTCTACGGCCTGATACACCTCCCCTTTCGGCGGACGGATTCCGTGCCCTGTCATAACAAGTTTGAAATGGTTCATCAGTCCTTCGATGTTTCCATAAACACTTTCCTTCGGCGGCAACACGACTGTTTTTTCCGGCCAATACACCGCCGGATGATGGGCGCCGCTGGTCCCTTCCAAAGTGGGGTCCATTCGGACGGCTTTTCCCTTGAGTCCTTCGGTGTTCCCCATTTTGGCTCTGTCGACCATGAACGCTGCGGGAATCTCACGACCCATTCCATCCACCATGAGCGCGCCTTCGGGTATCTGCTCCAGGGCCTGCTCCACAATCTGCATGCTCTGCTCCATCTCCTCCATCCGGACCAGGTACCGGTCCATGTTGTCTCCGTTTTCGCCGAGCGGGATATCAAAGTCGAAGCGGTCATACACCAGATACGGATGCATCTTGCGGACATCGTAACCAACCCCCGTGGACCGGAGGAAAGGCCCCGTGACGCCGTAGGAAAGCGCATCTTCTCTCGAAATCACCCCGATTCCCTTCATCCGGTCTACAAAAATTCGGTTCCGGGTCAGTAGTTGATTCACTTCTTTCAAAACCCGGCGGGTCTCTTTAAACGCTTTTTTCACATCCTCCCGGAATCCTTCCGGAAAATCCGCCTTGACGCCCCCGACGCGGGTGTAGGAAGTGGTGAGCCGCGCACCTGTAACTTTTTCGATCAGCTCCCAAAGGTATTCACGGGCTTGGATCGTATACAAAAAGACGGTAAAAGCCCCCAGTTCCATGGCGGAAGCACCAATGCAGGTCAGGTGGTCTGTGATTCGGGAAATCTCGCTCATGATGACGCGGATGTATTGGCACCGCTCCGTCGCCCCGATCCCCAAAAGCTTCTCCACCGCCATGCAGTAGCCGACGTTATTGATGAGGGGCGAAACGTAATTGAGCCGGTCCGTGTAAGGGATGACACTATTGTAAGGGACGGTTTCGCACATCTTCTCGAAGCCGCGATGGAGGTATCCGATCTCCACCTTCGCGCCGAGGACCGTTTCTCCGTCGAGCTCGGCAAGGATCCGGATCACGCCGTGCATCGCGGGGTGGCTCGGTCCGATATTCAGGAGCATCGACCGCGTCTCGGCTCCCTCCTTTCTCGCAACGGGCTCACGGGTTCCTCTCAACTCCAGCGGTTGGCGCTTATCTACCGGATAATCCTTCCGGAGAGGATGTCCTTCGAACCCTTCGTACATCAAAATCCGTTTAAGATTCGGATGACCCTGAAAGACAATCCCGAACATGTCGTGCACTTCCCTTTCAAACCAGTCTGCGCCTTTCCATAAATCGGTCAGGGAATCAACCCGCGGATCGGCTGCTTCAAGGGGTATCTTGAGCCGAAGGCGGTGATTCTTTGAAAGGGAATAAAAATGATACACGAGTTCAAATCGGGAAGGCCGTTTGCACGTCTTCTGCCATACCTCCCCCTTGGGGTCTTTGATGGGTTTCATGAAAAACGGCAAAGGCGATGGGGTCGCGGTGGTTGGTTCGCTCGAGGGGATTTGCTCAAACTTCAGATAATCCACGCAACTCAAATCCATCAGAAAACAAAAGTCAAAGACGGGATCCTCTTTCAAGATCCGGGCGACTTCCTTCAGCCCTTCCCGTTTCAGAATGACGGTATCGTCGCCGCGGTAGTGATGGACGACGGCAACATACTGCGGGAAGCGTTGCTTCAGCTCTTCGGAAATATGCATGGAGCAACTGCCCTCTCGCCTTTCTCAATCTTTGCCTGCAGTTTAATCAACCCATCCAGCACATTCTCGGGTCTCGGCGGGCAGCCCGGAATATAGACATCCACGGGGAGGATAGTGTCGATTCCCATGACCGTCGCATAATTGTCGTAGAATCCGCCGGTGCAGGCGCAGACGCCGAAGGCCACCACCCATTTGGGCTCGGTCATCTGGTCATAAACCTGCTTGAGGACGGGAGCCATCTTCTGGCTGATGGTTCCGACGACAAAAAGGACATCGGCCTGTCTGGGGGAAAACCTGGGGAATCCTGCGCCGAATCGGTCCACATCATAGTGGGAACAGGCGGTCGCCATATATTCCATCCCGCAGCAGGCGGTCACGAAAGGATACTGAAAGATGGAAAACTTCCGCGCCCAGCCAATGGCGGCATCTAGTTTAGATGTGAAAAAACCAACGGGAGAATGCGAGAATGCGTGCGTGCGAGAATGCGTCCTGGTCATTTCTCCCACTCCAAGGCACCCTTTTTCCACGCATAGACAAGGCCGACGGCGAGAACAAGGAGGAAGCCGGCCATTTCAAGTAGCCCAAAAAGGCCGAGGCTCCGATAAAGGACAGCCCAGGGAAAAAGAAAAACGATTTCGATGTCAAAAAGAATAAACAAAATTGCCACGAGATAAAATTTGACGGAAAAAGGCCCACAGGGTTTTTTGAGCTGTGTTTTGCCGCATTCAAAGGGCTCCTCCTTTTCCGGCGTCGGAACTCTTTTTCCAAGAAACTGATGCACCAAAATCATTCCCGCGGAAACGATCGCCGCCAAAAGGAGTAACATAAAAATCCCGAGGTATTCGGCTGTCATCATCGTGAATTGCGACTCTCCAAAATTCATTTTAACCCAAAAATGGCCTTCTTGTCCATCAAAAGGATAGTATTTATCTCTTGACTGCGCCTTCGGTTATGGTAATATGAGAGAAGATTGAGGATTTTATGGCATCTAAAGCGATCATTTGCGGTCTTCTCGCGATATTCTTGAGTCTTCTTGCTTCCTTCCTCGGGCTGAATTCCCAGCAGCTTGCCGCAACAACCGTGTTTCTGGCCATTATCTGTTACACGCTTTTCTTCTGGCACCTGCGGCTTTCCTTTGGCCTTATAGGACTGACGCTTCTCATGAGTTTCGGCCTCCTCGACACCCCCCACCTCATCCAGTATGCCAATTTGGACGTCGTGCTTTTTCTGGTCGGGATGATGCTGGTGATCGGCTTCATGGAAGAGCGGAAGTTTTTCGAGTTCGTCATCGAAAAGATTCTATCCCTCATCAAAAAAAATGCGACAAAACTCGTCATTGTGATGCTCGTCGCTGGCTTTGTCTCCGCAGCCCTCGTGGACGAAGTAACCTCAATCCTCTTTATGTGCGCCATAGTCCTTCAGCTGACCCGCCGCTATCACCTGGACCCGAAACCCTTTGTCCTCATGATTGTCTTCTGCACCAATATCGGCTCCAGCGCCACCGTCGTCGGAAATCCGATCGGGATCCTGATTGCCCTGCGGGGAGGATTCACCTTTATGGATTTCATCCGGTGGGCGTCGCCGGTTGCGATCGTTGCCCTGGCGATTGCAATTCCTTTCTGCCTCTTTTTCTTCCGGAAAGACATCAAGGCCCTGCAGGAGGCCATGGACAAGGAGAAGGGGAAGCCGGCCGTGCATGTGGAGCCGATTTCCAGGAAAAATTTGAGAACCTGCTGGGCCCTTTTCATCGGCACCATCTCTCTTCTTGTGTTTCACCACCAGTTAGAACAGCTCCTTCATATTGAAAAATACACCCTTCTCCTCGGGGTCCCTTTGGCCGCAGGGGGCATCGCTCTCCTTTTAAGCGGAGAAGGGGCGCGGGAACTTGCGGAAAAACGGGTGGACTGGTGGACGCTCATTTTCTTTATCGCCCTTTTTGCAACCGTCGGAACCTTAAAATACACGGAAGTAACACAGGTCGTCGCCGCCCGGATTTCGGACTTTTCCCAGGGAAGACCCTTTGCGCTCCTTGCCGGCGTGACCTGGGCCTCCGGTCTCTTAAGCGCTTTCTTGGATAATGTCCTGGCCGTTGCAACGTTTGTGCCGATCCTTGCAGACCTCAAAGTGCTCGGATTCCACACAACTCCCCTCTGGTGGGGAATGCTCTTCGGATGCGCCTACGGCGGAAACATGACGATCATCGGAAGCACGGCCAACATTGTGGCAGCGGGACTTTTGGAGCGCCGGAAAGAAGGGCGCTTTCATTTCATGGAATGGTTCATCCCGGGACTTCTCGTGACGTTGCTGACGCTGATTCCGGCCACCCTCCTCGTCTACTTCCAAATCGCCCTCATGCCCCGGTAGTAAACCCCGTTGGAGAATAAAGTTCTCTAACGGGGTAAACAGAAAATGCGAGAATGCGTCCGCCTTCGGCGAGACTGCCTCGCCGAAGCGTAAGCGCAGGCGGGCGCGTGTGCGAGAATGCGTGGAGAAATTGATAAAAATTGTGATATATTATCTGTAGGGTAACAGGAATGAAAAAAGTCATAGTTCACAAGGCAAGCTCGTTTAAGGACGCAATACAATTTGACAACCGGTTTTGGAAACGCGCCGGGGCTCAGGCGCGATTTTCCGCCATGTGGCTCATGGTAAGTAGCTTTCTAAAGATCCGAGGCAACTCCAATGGTCAGCCAAGACTACGAAGATCTGTTCAACACATTGAACTCTTATAAAATTAAATACCTTGTTGTGGGCGCTCACGCAGTCACCTTTTATACCGAGCCCCGCTTTACGAAGGATTTGGATGTTTGGATTCCACCCGCCCTGAACGATGCTCAGCATGTGCATGATGCCTTGAGGGCATTCGGTGCTCCTTTGAAGGATATCACTCCTTTAGATTTTCAAAACCCCAAGATGATTCTCCAGATTGGAGTCGCTCCGGTCAGGGTGGACATTATGGTAGATGTCCCTGGTGTTTCCGTTCAAAAGGCCTGGAAAAACAAGGTGAGGGCTCGGTACGGCAAAACGCCCATTTATATTTTAGGATTGCCGGAGTTAATTCAGGCGAAAAAAGCGGCAGGGAGACCCCAAGATAAACTCGATTTAGCAAAATTAGTAAGGAAAAAGCCGTCATAACCCGACTTAGAGCATGCTCTCATAAGCTTTGATGAGTTCGGCTTTGGGGAGGTTCGCTTCCGGAAGGTGAAGTTCAAGGTCGATAAGAGTATCGATAAGGTCTTGTACGTCTTCAGGATCAAGGCC
>JBDRBD010000047.1:0-3355 GCA_043823025.1 Candidatus Omnitrophota bacterium
CGTTAGAGAACGAAGTTCTCTAACGGGGTCTAACGCCGACGGTGGTTTTAAGTGGTGATGACCGCTGACTAAAGTCGGCGGTTTTCTCTAACGGGGTAAACCCCGTCAGCGCTTTCTCAATGCCGCTTCGAGGCGGCGGGCCAGCGTCTCGGTCATCCCCCGAACTTCCATCAGCTTGTCGCGGGAGGCCCCTTTCAACTCATCCATGTTTTTGAAATGGCACAGAAGTTCCTGCCGGCGGCGGGGCCCCAGGCCGGGAATCCGCGTCAGAACCGATACCTCCTGCGTTTTCCCCCGGAGAAGGCGGTGATAACTGATTGCAAAACGATGGGCTTCGTCCCGTATCCGTTGAATCAGATGAAGCGCTTTCGAGTCCCCCGGGAGCTCGATCGGCTCCGAACGGCCGACAACATAGATTCTCTCGAGGCGCTTTGCGATTCCTATGACGTGGATGGCCTCAAGGTCGAGTTCGCGAAGGACACCTCTGGCGGCGCTCAGATGACCTTTCCCTCCGTCGATCACGATCAAGTCGGGCCTCTCTAGGCGCTCCCGCTTGACTCGCGCATACCGGCGGCGCACCACCTCCCGCATCATTTCATAGTCATCGATCCCCCCGACGGTTTCAACTCGAAAGCGCCGGTACCCATCCTTGCTGGGGATGCCGTCCACAAAAGAAACCATCGAACCGACTGCAGAACTCCCAAAAATATTTGAAATATCAAACGCTTCGATCCGGCAGGGAAGCCTGTCCATCCGGAGCGTTTCCTTCAGCGCCGCAAGCTGTTCCAGCCAGCCGGGCCGCTGATTTCCGGCGGCCACACCGCTCAGCGCCTCAATTTCATCGCGGACCTTCGCCGCCTCTTCGTAATGCTTCGCCCGGGAAAGCGTCTGCATTTTTTGCGAAAGGGAGCGCAAAAGTTCCTCCCGGCTTCCCTCCAGGAACCATTTCGCCTCTTCCACAATGCTCTGGTAACGCTCGGCGCCGATGAAACCCACGCAGGGGGCAAGACACTGCCCGATGTAATAATCCAGACACGGCTTCCTCGGAAAGGTCCGGCAGTTCCTGAGCGGAAAATTCCTCCGCATCGAACCGAGGGCCGTCCGCAGCAGCCCGGCGTCCGTATAGGGCCCGAAATAAAGCGAGCCGTCATCCACTTTCTTGCGGGTTACGAAGATTCGGGGAAATGTCTCATGGGTCAATCGGATCCACGGATAACTTTTGTCATCCCGAAGCGCGACATTGTATTTCGGCTGGTGCCGCTTGATGAGGCTGGCTTCATGAAAAAGGGCTTCTGCCTCCGAACGGGTCACCAAGTATTCCACATCGACTACCTGTCGGAGGAGTGCCGCAATCCGGGGGGGATGGGGCCGGGAAATCTGAAAATAGGAAAGGACGCGCTTCCGAAGGGACGCCGCTTTCCCGACATAAAGAATCTCGCCTTCCCTGCCTTTCATCAGGTAAACGCCGGCTGCCTCGGGAAAAGATTTTATTTTCTCCTGAAGATCCATCGTGTCAGGCGGTGCGCCTCCTCAATCCGAAACAGGAGCGAAAAAAGATAATACGAAACGCCCCCCAGCATCATGACGCAAAAGAAGCGGAAGGTCCAGAAAGACGCTCCCGGAACCAGGAACGTGCGGTCACAAAAGAAAAGAATCCCCCCCATCAGAACTCCGGCTGCAGAAAACCTGTAGAAAGAATGCACAAGGGTGTGGCCCCCGAAATCTCCGATCCGCCTTCTCAGGAGCACATAAAGGTAAAAAAAGTGATACGTGGAGGCAATGGAGGTCGCTAACGCAATGCCTTTGATTTTCATGGGAACGATGAGGGCGGCGTTTAGAATCACATTCAGCAAAAGAGAAGCCACGGCGGCCTTGACGGGCGTCCGTGTATCCTGAAGGGAGAAAAAACCGGATGTGAGAATCCTGGACCCTGAAAACGCCAAGAGCCCCAGTCCATAATAGAAAAGAGCCTGGGTGGTGATCTCCGTCGAATAGGCGTCGAAACTCCCTCTTTCGAAAAGGACCTGAACAATCGGACGCGCCAGGACCAGCATTCCGACCACCGCCGGGACCATGACAAAAAAGATTGATTTCAGCGAAAAAAGAAGGGTCTTGCGGAAACTTTCAAGTCCCTCCTCGTGCGCCTGGTCTGAAAGGGTGGGAAGGACGGCGGTGGCAAACGAAACGCCGAAAAGGGCAAACGGCAGCTGAATTACCCGGTTCGAATAATACAAGGCAGCCACGCCCCCTTCGCCGATGATGAACGCCAGGGAAGCAAACGCACGATCCACAATCACCCCCAACTGATACACGATGGAACCGAAGATTCGGGGAGCGATCAGACGGCCCGCCTGTCGCACCCCCGGATGCTCCAGGGAGATCGCGGGGCGGTAGACAAACCCTCTTCTTCGAAGCGCAGGCCACTGAACCAAAAGCTGTACTGCGCCGCCGACCAGAACCCCCACCGCAAGCCCCAGGATGGGGGGGTCCATGGAGGGGACCAAAAAGAAAATCGAGAGGATCATGACGATGTTCAAGATGGCGCTCCCGAGGGCGGGAACGAGAAAATGCTGCATCGTGTTGAGGACCCCCATCGCATAAGCCGCCAGCCCGATGAAGAAGATGAATGGGAAAAGGACCCGCGTCAAGAAAACCGTTAGTTCGTACTGGTCGTGCATCTTCAGGAAACCGGGTGCCGCCAGCGCTACAAGGACAGGCGCCAGCAGAATCCCCAAAAACGTCAGCAGTGCCAGCAGGAGAAGGATATCGTTCAGGAGAAAATTCACCACTTCCCAGAACGCTTCTTTTCCTTTCCGCCAGTACGTGACAAGGGTCGGTACAATGGCAGCACTCGAGGCCCCTTCCGCCACAAGATCCCGGAGAAGCGTCGGAATCATGAAAGCAATGACAAAGGCCTGTGCCGCAGCGCCGGTCCCGAAAAAACGCGCAATCAAAACATCCCGCACAAACCCCAGAATGCGGCTGGCGAATGTCGCGCTTCCGATGACCGCGGCAGAACGGGTCAGCTGGCGGTGGGAAGAATCAACTGTTAAATGTGCCATATGCAATGCAAAACCTGAAAGAATGACAGAGGAATGACCAATTTCAAAGCACAAATGACAAAATAAATCCAAATGACAAATTTCAAATGACAAAACCCAACTTGCCGCCTTTCGTCTTGGTATTTGTCATTTAATATTTGAATTTGTTTTGTCATTTGGTATTTGTTATTTGTCATTTAGAGATAGCCCTTGACATCCGAAATGGAATATGTTACCCTTTCGCTCGAAAGGAGTTGTTGAAATGCCCATCAAAAAAGCAGCCCTGAAAAGAATGCGGAGTGACCGAAGGCGAG
>JBDRBD010000048.1:0-2666 GCA_043823025.1 Candidatus Omnitrophota bacterium
AGAATTCACGGAGCATTACACGGATCTTTTGGCGCATATCTTCCAAGACCTGATTATCCCAGCCGGGGCGTGCCCCAGCCGGTCGTTTTTTACAGACGAGCCAGACGGATGAGGCAAGGGCGGCGGACGTCTTGGCGCGCATCCGGGTGCTCATTTCCGTCTGGATCGGCCAACTGCCGTCCACGACAAAGCCTGCCCGAATAAGGGCTGAGACAAGGGTTTCCCATGCATCCGGCTGCTTGTTGGCAAACACAACAATCAATTTCCCTTCTGGCCTAAGTACGCTGCTGCATCCTTGAAAGACGCGCGCCATGCCGTCTTCATAAACGGCCTTCGATTTGACCTTATCTCCTCCGTGGCGGCTTGCATCGTCTATCAGCTCGCCATCTTGCTTCTCGTGATCCCACTTTGGGGAAAGCGGCTCTCTGAAAGCGAGTTCCAAATCCGGGAAAAGACCCGACAACGTCCGCCGGAGCCATACATAGAAGAAGTCCATCAAGTCCGAATAGGGGATCGCATCGTAGTAGGGCGGGTCCGTCACCACCGCGTCGAACAGACCCGTTCCAATCTCAATGGCAGACCGATTGTTCACTTCGGGTCTTTCGACGCCTGCGCCGGCGTTCAAAGCGTGTGACACGAATCGGGAAAGCCAATCCAATTGGGCTAAGTAAGCCCCCCCGACGTCGTTCGTGACGGCCAGTTCAGTAAAATCCCAAGTGATCGGCAACGCGAAACGTGTAAAAGTGTGTCCGATTTTCTCCCCGGAAATATGCCAGACGCAGACCATGGAATTGTAGTCGGCAACTTTGTCGTTCTGGAGGGCCAAATAACCGATGACGCCTTCCAGGAATGCTGGTGGATATCCATAAGTGACTAACTCCGATGGCACTACCCGTGTCCATTTTACGAAAGTACCCAGCGACAAGAGTTGGCGGGGTGTAAAAAGTTTGTTCCACTTGTCAAATCCATATCCGTCAACTGAGAATGCTCTACTCGCTCCACTACCACTCTTTGGGGTCTGCTCCTCCGGCAAACCAAGTACAATATCAGAAAAGGTTAATGCAATCCCCTGTTCCGCGTCTTTAGCCATCTGGATTTCATTAGCCATCGGCAAACGATATTCCTTCCCCTTCTGCCCATCCACGACTACAGCGGTGTTGACCGCACCCAACCTTCCGGCCTTGCCCTCCAGGCGGATATCCTCCATCGTCATGATGGTCCCGCAGCATGGGCACTTCGCCCCTGAGCGGGACATGGTCCCCCCGCCAATGCGCTTGTCATTTTCACGGATCTGAGCGGCGTTCCCGCCTTTGACCGGAACATTTGCCTCAATCCCGAAAACCATGCCGGTCTTCTCCTCGTTCGGCGCCATCGTCAGGAGGATACGTTTTTTCTCTTTCTTGCAGAGCCAGCGGGTCTTAAGGAGTGGGAGTGTCGCCCGGCAGTTTTTGCACGCCACCGTCCTTGCCCACATGTAGGCCACGGTGGGCTTAGGTACCCAGCGGGGATTGCGTCTCTCCCGGAGGTAATCCTCGCTGAACTCAGTATTGAGGGCGTCGATATCCGGCGTTCCATCCTCACGGATTGCTACGAGCTGCAAAGGCTGCTTCTCATAGGGCTTGGGAATATTTTTATCAAGAGGCTCGAAGTCCGCATAGGTCGGGTAGAACTGCGCCAGTTCACGCCGGGCGTGGTCGAGGACCCACCGTCCCCAGGCCCGGACATGCCAGGCGAGATCGGCCTTCGGCGCCCGGCCCGAATCTTTCTTATCTTGCAGGAAAAGATCCTGCTCAAAGACGCGTTTCTGTTTCCCGGTTTGTTTAGTGCGTCCAACAAGATGGGGATGGGCTTTATAAAACGCCTCCATGAATTCCTCGTTATCGAGGATAAAGTCAGGGAGAGGATGGGTCTTCCCCGCCAGCTTTTGCGGATATTCGAGGGTGCATTTGAGGATGAACCAGGCGACAGGGTTAATATCCGCAGCCGTCGCCTCACAGCCGAGACGCATAGCCTCCAGGGGGATCGCCCCGCCGCCCGCGAAGGGATCGAGGATCTTCGGCGCCCGGCCGCCGTAAGCCTTGCGGATTTCCTGACGGAACCACTCCAGAAGTTCCTTGTTTTCCGTCTCCCGACCCCAGTGGAGGATGCCGCCTTCCGTCTCCTCCTTTTCCCGTTCGACAATTTGACCGTTCGGCATCTTCTTCTTTTCGATCTTTTTAACCACCCGGCCGCCGATCTTTTCACAGAGTTCCTGCCGCTGACGGATGATTTCCTGGTGCCATTCCTCGTCAGACATCCCATCTGGTTTCGCTTGGGCGCTGGGATCGGGAAGAAGCGTCGCAATCAGCGCCGCCCGGCAGGCCGCCAGTGGTCGCCGCGCCGGCCAGATATGCAACGTTGAAATATGCCCATGCCGCACATTTTTCTCATGAACCGAATCCAGAGATGTCTGCTTCAGTGGAAATGCATGCTCTATGAGGCGGGGGGTATCTGTCACGCCTTTTTCTCCTTCCAAAGGCGAAGAATGAACCGTTCACCATCTTCGATCAGGTCGGGTTCAGTACCGTTGTGTTCCTGCATTCCTTTAATGATCTTCCGTGGTATGCCCATGCCCATATGTTCTAAATACCCATAATCCCGCATCACATCTTTAAGGAGCTGGTTCC
>JBDRBD010000049.1:0-4125 GCA_043823025.1 Candidatus Omnitrophota bacterium
CGGGCAAACTTCCACACAATAACCGCAAAAGACGCATCTCCCGAGGTCGATGTCAAAGCTCCTCGGCCGCTTCTCGATATTGGGATCAGGATGTTCCTCCGCTACAATATCAATACAGCGGGCGGGGCAGACCGTCTCGCACATCATGCAGGCGACGCAGCGTGGAGAGCCGTCTTCACGCAAGGTCAGGCGATGAAGGGTCCTTAACCTCGACGCATAAAGACGAAGCTCCTCGGGATACTGAATCGTGACGGCGGCCTGCACTCTTTTCAAAAGCCCGAAACGGTGCGCTGTATGAATCAGGAGATTTCTGAAGAAATGCCGAGAAGTCACCCAAAGGCCCCGTACCACCTCTGTGACGTATACCGCTTCCAAAAAATTCAGCGGTCTATTTCGAACAACTTTGATCTTGATCACTTGCGGTGCTCCCTACGGCACATCGATCTCTTTCACAAAGCGGGTCCCGTTATCTTTTGAAACAATTTCAAGTTTAAGATGATTCTTTGAAAGACCTTCCTCCGGCCACACCTTTTCTGCAAAGAAAAGGTAGGACTCATAGCAGGTGGTAATGTCAAACTCCCGCACCGTATTGGGAAGGATCAGAACGCCGGGGGTGGAAGCATTAAAAGACAGATTCTTCCCGTTGATCTTGCAGATGAGAGACACATTCCGGATCGGTTTCTCGTCGGTATTCCGAATGTTTAACAGAAAAACGGATTTCCCCTCGGCATCCGTCGTTACACCCAAATCAATCAGTGAATAACGGGTTCCGTAATTTTCTTCGGTCTTGACCTTGAGATTCCGGTTGCAGGCAAAATCAATGCGGCTCCGCGTTTCTTTTTCATAGATCGTCACCGGCGTCAGGAATTCTCCCGCATAATCCCCTGTAAACGCGGCGAAATCCCCTTGCTCCGGGGTCATCCAAGGAGGCGCGGTGTCCCAGTAGGCATAAACCCAGTATCGCCCGGGAGGAAGGCCGGTGATGCGGTAAGGGATGCTCAACCAGACAAGCTGGTCTTTCGGAATCACCGCAAAAGAAGCCGGGTGATACTGATTTTCCAGGACGGCAAAGACATAAAGGCTGCCTTCCTGCTTAACGGGGGGAAGCGTGACAACGCCTTCGACCACCCCTTCCCCCGCAGGAGCCGGAGGGGGTTTCGGAAGCTCAAGGAAACCCCACGCCTCCCGCTTGACGCGCCAGCGGTCCGCTGTATTTATCAAATAAACGGTTCCTTCCGACCTCCCGCCGTTGGGATAAGTTCCGACCACCTTCAGAAACGCGTCGCTCGCGATGATTTTTTGCTCCTTGACCATCACCGCGGGGGGCGTCGTCTGCCGCATTTCCAAAATTTTTTCGGTGAGCGCTTTTTCGTTTTCCGCAATCGTTTCATCCGGAAGCCACCGCGCCCGGATCCCCTGCATGTCGAGACGAAGCAACGCCTCATGAAAAGACTCGTAAGTCTCCTTGGGATCCGGCCCCGCCTGCTGGGCGAAGGCCGCCGCTGGCGCAAACCCTATACTCAACGCCGCCAAAATTCCTAAAGAAATTTTTCCTATCTTCATCGTTTACACCAGAAGAAAAATGCCGGTCACGACAATATTCGCCAGCGACAACGGAAGAATTATCTTCCATCCCAGCCGCATGAGCTGGTCATAACGGAACCGGGGGAGCGTCCAGCGAACCGTCATCAGAAGCCAGCAAAAAAACATCACTTTGACGGTAAAGGCGGCGACCCCCAAGAAAATCACCCCAAGATGCGGAAGGGAAAATGAAAGCCCCCATGGAAAATGAAAGCCCCCCGGATAAAGATAAGGAATCTGCCAGCCGCCGAAAAAAAGCGTCGTCATCATACAGGCCAAAAGGGTTGTTTCAATAAAGTCTGTCAGATAGAACAGGCCAAATTTCATTCCGCTGTATTCGACGAAATAACCGATGATTTCCGACTCCCCCTCGGGAAGGTCAAAGGGAACTCGTTTGGTTTCGGCCATGGCGGCGACAAAGAAAAGAAGCGCTGCCAATGGCTGGACAACGAAACCCCACTTGGGGACAAACCCCCAAAGATAGTCCCCTTGGGCGCGGACAATTTCCTGAAGGCTCATCGACTCATATACCATCACGATCCCCACGACCGCAACGCCCATTGTGACCTCATAGGAAATCATCTGGCTGGAAGCCCGCAGCCCCCCGAGAAAGGAATAGTTATTGTTGGAAGAAATACCCGCCAGCACCACTCCGTACACCCCCATCGACATCAGCGCAAAAATATACAGAAGCCCCACCGGTATATCCGCCACCTGCAGTAAAATGACCCGTTCCCCGATGCGAAGGGCATCTCCGAAAGGAATTGCGGCAAACGCCGGAATGGCGAAGAAAACGGAGAGAAACGGAGCCAGTACATAAAGGGCCCGATCCGCGCCTTTGGGAATGAAATCCTCTTTCGTCAAAAGCTTCAGTATATCCGCCAGCGGATGAAAGAGTCCCAGAATGCGGATCCCGAAGATGGAAGCGCGATTAGCGCCGATGCGGTCCTGCATCACGGCGCTCTGTTTTCGCTCCACCCACGTGAGAAGCCCCGCAAGGGTGAGGACGCCCATCAGCATGATAACGGATAAGGTTGCCTTAATCGCGACCAGTTCAAGCGACATGAAAACACGCCCTTCTATTCAGAAAGCATCTTTCCTGCTTTTCCGAGATTTTCATACGAGAGGCCCCGGAATACCGCGACCGATTTCGAAAGCTCCGCAAAAATTTCTTCGACTTCCCTTTTCGGAACGGGGCTTCCCATTTTCTCGGCGAGACGAGCGAAGATCTCCGAATCCGGCAAAGAAGCCCCCAACGGTTCGAGGGCCTTCCAAAAACGCTGAACCCTTCCTGCATCATTCGTAAAGGTCCCGTCCTTTTCGGCGTAGGTCGCGCTGGGAAGTATATAATGCGAATGCTCCAACATCCTGTTTGCGTTGCTTCCCTGGAAAATGACGAGCTCCAGCCGGTCCAAAATCTCTTCTGGGCCGGTTTCTCCGAAAAGCGACAAAAGATCCTGCCCAAAAACATATAATCCTTTCACGCCTTCCTTCTCCACCCACCGGCGGATCGTCTGAACGTCGATTGGCAAAAGGTCCATCGCCTGTGCACCCTGGGTGTTCGGGTTTTTGTCGGATTGGATGAGAAAATCGTCCGAGTCCCCCGGAGATGTCGGACTGAGAAAAGCAAGATGGGGGATGCGCAGCGCTTTCCCAAAAAACTCTTTTGCGGAAAACAAATCTTCATTCGCCATCTGCGGCGAGAGGATAAGCCCCAGCGCTTCCCGGGAATGACGTTTCAGAAAATCGGCTAAAGAAAGTGCCAAGGAATTCAAAACGGCTTCCCATCCTCCCTCTTTGAAGGTGCTCCCTTTGCGCCAGCGCGGCGCCAGAAGACGATGCTGATCGATAAAGTGGTATCCGCACCGGCCCGCATCACACATCCACCACTGATTCACCTCTGGATGATACCGGGGTTTGAGGCGCATGACCCGCAACCCCGCGGCATGATGCGGCCGGTCCTGATTCACATGAATTTGGATATTGCAGCCCCTGCTGCATCCGGGACAGATGGAATCCTGTAGCTCCAGATACCAGACGCGGCAGCGGAACCGGAAGTCCCTGTCCGTGAGCGCTCCCACCGGACAAAGGTCCACGAGGTTTCCGGAATACGGGTTTTGAAGCTCACGCCCGGGATAAATCCCGATTTCCGAGCGGTCGCCGCGGTTGAAAATTCCGAGTTCGTGCGTCTTCGAAATGCACTCGGTAAACCGGACGCACCGGGAGCAAAGAATGCAGCGCTCGGAATCGAGCATTACCGAGGGCCCGATCGGCGTCGCCTTGAACTTTTTCTTAACTTTTTCTTCGTCGAACTTCGGATCGTAAAGGCCGTAGACCATGTAATAATCCTGAAGCCAGCACTCCCCCGCCTGGTCGCAGACAGGACAGTCCAAAGGATGATTGACCAGAAGAAATTCGAGGACCGAGCGTCGGAGTTCCATGACCTCAGGACTCGAAGCATCCACCACCATACCGTCCTGACAGAGCGTCTGGCAGCCGATAACCGGCTTCGGGGAATTTGCCGCCTTCACCAGGCACATCCGG
>JBDRBD010000050.1:0-6814 GCA_043823025.1 Candidatus Omnitrophota bacterium
CCCGTGGTCGACGTGACCGATGGTTCCGACATTGACGTGAACTTTGGTCCGTTCAAACTTCTCCTTTGCCATGATGGCCTCCTTTGTGTCCTACCTCTTGGAGGGCGTATGAATCCCTCGCTGAATGATTTCTTCCGAAAGATTTGCCGGTACTTCCTGATAAAACGCCGGCTCCATCGTATAATTGGCGCGCCCTTGACTGAGAGACCGCAGACTGGTTGCATAGCCAAACATCGTGGCCAAGGGAACCAAACCGTCGATGACTTTCGACATTGCCCGATCTTTGATTCGTTCAATCCGGCAGCGCCGGGTATTGAGGTCTCCGATCACATCGCCCATATAGTCTTCGGGGGTGATCGCTTCAATCTTCATGATAGGTTCCAATAAAATAGGGCCTGCCCGTCGTAGCCCCTCTGCAAGGGCCCGCTGGGCCGCCATTTTGAATGCAAGTTCAGAAGAGTCCACCGGATGAAAAGAGCCGTCAAAGAGTGTCACCTGAATATCCACCACGGGATATCCCGCCAATGTCCCGTTCTTGGCCTGCAGTATAATTCCCTCTTCGACAGCCGGAATGTACTCTTTCGGAATGGTCCCGCCGACAATATCATTGACAAAGGCAATCCCGCTGGAACGCGCCGCCGGTTCAATCCGAATCTCCACATGTCCATATTGACCGTGGCCGCCGGTTTGCTGAATGAATTTTCCGACGATCTCTGCGGGCTGAGTAATGGTCTCCTTGTATGCAACCTGCGGCTTTCCGACTTCCGCCTTAACATTGAACTCACGAAAAAGCCGGTCAATGATAATTTCCAGATGGAGTTCCCCCATTCCCGAGATGAGCGTTTGTCCTGTTTCCTCGTTGTATTGAACGCGGAACGTCGGATCTTCATCTTCCAGCTTCCGAAGGGACAGGCCCAGTTTTTCCTGATCCATTTTGGTACTTGGTTCGATGGCCATCGAGATGACCGGCTCCGGAAACTTGATTTTTTCAAAAAGAATCGGTGCTTCGCGGTCACAAAGGGTGTCTCCCGTCCGAGTGCCCTTCAGGCCGACGCAGGCGCCGATTTCACCGGCATGAAGCTCCTGAATAATCTCCTGTTTGTTGGCGTGCATTTTCAAAAGTTTTCCAACGCGTTCTTTTTTGTCTTTGGTGATGTTGTAAACATAACTCCCGGTCCGGAGCACACCGGAATACACACGGATATAGGTAAGCTTGCCCACGTAAGGGTCCGAAACCAGTTTGAAAGCAAGGGCCGCAAAAGGGCCTTCATCCGAAGGCGAACGACTTTCCTGTTTTTTTGTCTCAGGGTTCATTCCTCCGATCGGCGGCTTGTCGAGCGGCGAAGGCAAAAAATCGCAGATGGCGTCCAAAAGCGGCTGAATGCCTTTGTTCCGGAAGGACGCGCCGCATAACACCGGTACCAATCCCTTATAAAGCGTTGCGTGGCGGAGGGCATGACGAATGTCCTCCTCAGTGATTTCCTCATCATGAACATATTTTTCCATCATCCGCTCGCCCGCTTCTGAAAGCATCACCACAAGGTCATGGCGGGCGTTGTGAGCTTTCTTCTGAAGTTCCGTCGGAATTTCGACTATTTGCATGTTTGAGTCCTGTGACCCATCAAAAAGATAAGCCTTCATGGCGATGAGATCGACGACTCCGCGGAACGACCCTTCCTTTCCGATCGGAAGCTGAATCGGACAAACCGTCCGGGAAAGGCGCTCGCGCATTTGTGTTACAACTTCAAAGAAATCGGCGCCGGTGCGGTCCAGTTTATTGATGAACGCGATCCGGGGGACATGATATCGGTCCGCCTGATGCCAAACCGTCTCGCTCTGGGGCTCCACGCCCCCCACCCCGCAAAAGATGCAAACGGCACCATCCAGGACCTTGAGACTCCGCTCCACTTCAACCGTGAAATCAACATGTCCGGGGGTATCAATCAGATTAATGGCGTAGTCTTTCCAAACACACGTCGTAGCCGCAGCCGTGATGGTAATGCCGCGTTCCTGTTCTTGGGCCATCCAGTCCATGGTCGCAGTTCCTTCATCGACCTCGCCCACCTTGTAGATTCGCCCGGTATAGAACAGAATTCGTTCCGTCGTGGTGGTCTTGCCGGCATCAATATGCGCAATAATGCCGATATTGCGGGTTCTTTTCAAATCCTCACCTGTTTCCACTTCTTCCTGCTCTAGAGTAAGCGACATTTTCCTCGACAAACGCACGTTACCAACGATAATGACTAAAGGCCTTGTTGGCCTCGGCCATCCGGTGCGTATCCTCTCTTTTCTTGACGGCCTGGCCCTCTCCCTTATACGCCTCTAAAATTTCCTGAGCCAGTTTTTCGTGCATCGGTCTCCCTTTCCGGGCCCTGGCAAAATCTCTGATCCAGCGCATGGCCAGTATCGTTCCGCGCCCTGCTTGGATTTCGATGGGAACCTGGTAAGTGGCGCCGCCCACCCGCCTGGACTTTACTTCCAGAAGCGGGCGCACATTGGAGAGGGCTTTCTCAAAGATTTCCACGGCATTGGCCTTTCCCGCTTTTTCAGCCACCGTGTCCAGCGAACGATAGACAATCTGTTCCGCCACTGCTTTTTTGCCGCGTTCCATAATCATGTTGATGAATTTTCCGAGCACCGGACTGTGATATTTTGAATCGGGTGCTGTCGGTTTTTTGGGGACACGTCTCCGTCTCATTTTTCCATTATTCCTTGGGCGTTTTCGCTCCGTATTTTGAGCGCGATTTCTTCCGGTTCTGCACTCCTGCCGTATCCAGCGTTCCGCGGATGATATGGTAACGGACGCCTGGAAGATCCTTCACGCGGCCGCCGCGGACCAAGACAATCGAGTGCTCCTGCAAATTATGCCCCTCGCCGGGAATATACGCCGTTACCTCGACGCTGTTGGTCAAGCGGACCCTGGCGACTTTCCGAAGAGCCGAGTTGGGCTTTTTCGGAGTCTGCGTCTTTACCTGAAGGCAAACACCCCGTTTCTGGGGATTCCCCCGGAGCGCCGGTGCTTTAGTCCTTTTGGTGGTATGAATTCTACCCTTTCGAATCAGTTGTGCAATGGTTGGCATGGCTATGCTTCTTCGTCCTTTTTCACTTCCTCAGCTTCGGCCGGATTGGCTTCTTCTACGACGGCGTCCGGCTGCGGTTGTGGATGCGCTTCTTTCTTCTCCCGAACCAATTCAAGCGTCCGGTGCCGGTGAAATCCGGTTCCAGCTGGAATCAAATGCCCCATGATGACGCTTTCCTTCAACCCGAGAAGCTCATCGCGTTTACCACTCGCCGCCGCCTCTGTCAGGACTCGGGTTGTCTCCTGAAAACTCGCGGCAGAAATAAAGCTCTCCGTCGCAAGAGAGGCCTTGGTAATTCCCAAAAGGACCGGTGTGGCGCTGGCGGGATGACCGCCTTTCTTCATGACCTTCTCGTTTTCATCACGAAAATGGAACTTGTCGACCTGCGCGCCGACCAAAAACTGCGTATCGCCCGAATCCTCGATGCGGACTTTTTTCAGCATTTGCCGCACAATAACTTCGATGTGCTTGTCATTGATTTTCACGCCCTGGAGTCGATACACTTCCTGAACCTCGTTCACGAGATATTCCTGAAGTTTTTTATCGCCGCTGACCCTCAAAATATCCTGGGGCACGACGGGTCCGTCCACGAGCTGTTGTCCACTGTAGACGCGGTCGCCTTTGTACACATTCAGGTGCTTCCCGTGGGGAATCAGGTATTCTTTCTTCATCCCCGTGGGGCTTTTGACAATGACGCGGCGCTGTCCTTTTTTGGACGGGCCGAATTCGACGATACCGTCGATTTCGCTGATGATCGAAGGATTTTTGGGGCGACGGGCCTCAAAAAGCTCAGCGACGCGGGGAAGCCCTCCGGTAATATCTCTTGTCTTTTGAATCTGGCGTGCCGTTTTGGCAAGGAGGTGACCTGCCTTTACCTCCTGCCCATCCTTCACCATAATATGAGCTCCGGAAGGAAGAGGATAAAATCCGACCACGTCTCCCTTTTTGTCCTGAATGATGACCTGCGGGTGAAATTCTCCCCGATGTTCCATGACAACGCGCTCTACCAACCCCGTGGTCGGATTGAGTTCTTCCTGTAGCGTCACATCCGGACGGATATCTTCATAGCGAATCGTCCCCGGAACCTCTGTGATGATGGGGGACATATAAGGATCCCATTCAATAAATTGTGCGTCTCTTTCAACAAGTTGTCCGTCTGCGACGTGCAGTAGGGACCCCTGCGGAACGATATGCCGCTCCAGTTCGCGTCCCGATTCATCGTTGATCGAGATTTGGCCGTTTCGATTGAGGGCAATGTACTCATCCGACCTCTCCTCGTAAGCCACGACGCGAAGATTGTGGAATCTCGCCACACCCGAGCTTCTTGCCCGAATAGAAGTTTGCTCGATCACGCGGCTGGCGGTCCCGCCGATATGGAAGGTTCTCATGGTTAACTGCGTCCCAGGTTCGCCGATCGATTGAGCCGCAATGATTCCCACCGCCTCTCCCAAATCCACCCGTTGTCCGGTCGTCAGGTTCCAGCCGTAGCATTTTGCACAAACACCTCGTCGGGTTTCGCAGGTCAGAACCGAGCGGATCCGGATTCTCTCGATGCCCGATTGCTCGATGGCATCGGCCATATCTTCGGTGATTTCCTGACCGGCTTCGACAATCAATCTATCCGTAATGACGTCAACAATATTGTCGAGAGCCGTCCTTCCAACAATTCTTTCTTTCAAGCTGACAACCGTTTCCTCGCCTTCAATGATGGCCTCCACCACAATACCGTTCAGCGTCCCACAATCCTCTTCGGAAATGATGACATCCTGGGCCACATCCACCAGCCGACGGGTCAGGTATCCCGAGTCAGCCGTCTTCAAGGCGGTATCGGCCAGACCTTTCCGGGCGCCGTGCGTTGAAATGAAGTATTCCAAAATGGACAATCCTTCACGGAAATTCGCGGTGATCGGGCTTTCGATAATCTCCCCGGAAGGCTTCGCCATGAGGCCGCGCATCCCCGCCAACTGACGAATCTGCTGCTTGGACCCGCGGGCGCCTGAATCCGCCATCATGAAAATAGGGTTGAACGGATCCATCTCAAGGAAGACCAGTTCCGCGATCGTATCCGTGGCGCTGGTCCAGATATCAATGATCTTGTTGTAGCGCTCGCCGTTGGTGATAATCCCCTTTTGATACTGGGATTGAACGTTGGTCACCTCTTTCATGACCTTGTCCAAAATCTTTCCCTTTTGCGTCGGGATATGGATGCTGTCCATGGAAATAGAAAGTCCGGCAAGCGTCGCCTGCTCGAAACCGAGATCCTTCATATCATCGAGGAGCTGAATCGTCCTCTGCCGCCCACAGGTTTTGTAGCAAGTGGTGATGATATCGGAAAGTTTTCCCTTGTTCATCGTCTCGTTGACGAATGAAAATTCCTTGGGGAGTATTTGGTTGAATAAAACGCGCCCGGTGGTCGTTTCGATGAGTTTGCCCTGAATTCGGACTTTGATCTTGGCATGAAGGTCCACCATCCTGTCTTGGAACGCCGTGATCACCTCTTCCGGATTCGAAAAAAGGGTTCCCTCTCCCCGCTGTCCGCCCTTTTCGCGCGTGTAATAATGGCATCCCAGCACAATATCCTGGCTGGGTGAAGCAATGGGACGTCCATCGGCCGGCGAAAAGATGTTGTTGATCGAGAGCATCAAGATCCTGCACTCTATTTGCGCTTCAACAGACAACGGCACATGAACAGCCATCTGGTCGCCGTCAAAATCGGCATTGAAGGCAGTACAGACCAAGGGATGAATGCGGATCGCCTTTCCTTCAATCAGAATCGGCTCAAAAGCCTGAATCCCCAGACGGTGCAACGTCGGGGCGCGGTTTAGAAGAACAGGATGTTCGCGGATGACTTCCTCCAAAATATCCCACACCTCAAGTTTTGCCTTTTCCACCATCCGCTTGGCACTCTTGATGGTATGAACGAAGCCGCGGTCCTTGAGTTTTTTGATGATGAAGGGTTCGAACAGCTCCAGCGCCATCTTTTTCGGAAGACCGCACTGGTGCAGCTTCAATTCCGGCCCGATGACAATCACCGACCGTCCGGAATAATCAACGCGCTTCCCGAGCAGATTCTGACGAAACCGTCCCTGCTTGCCTTTCAGCATGTCGGAAAGGGACTTTAAAGGTCTATTGCCCGGTCCAAGAACCGGCCGGCCATGCCGTCCGTTATCAAAGAGCGCATCCACCGCCTCCTGAAGCATCCGCTTCTCGTTGCGGATGATAATGTCCGGCGCCCTCAGTTCCAGAAGCTTTTTGAGGCGGTTGTTCCGGTTCAACACACGGCGGTAAAGGTCATTGAGATCGCTCGTGGCAAACCGGCCGCCGTCGAGCGGGACAAGGGGTCTCAGGTCGGGCGGGATCACGGGGATCATGTTCAGGATCATCCATTCTGGGCGGTTCCCCGACTTCTTGAAATCTTCGACCAGCCTGAGCCGTTTGAGCGCTTTCTTTTGGGTCTGCTCCGCCTTGGATGACTTGGCTTCCCGGTGAAGCTGAGCAATCAGTTTATCCAGATCGACCTCCTTCAAAAGGTCGCGAATCGCCTCTGCGCCGATCTCGGCCGTGAATTTCCCCCCATATTGCTCCATATACTCCTGATATTTTTCGTCACTAATCAGTTCTCTCTTCTTGAGAGGCGTTTCACCAGGATCGATGACTACGTACTGCTCATAATAAAGGATGCTTTCCAGCTCCCGAGTGTTCAAGTCCAGAAGCACACCCATCCGACTGGGGAT
>JBDRBD010000051.1:0-12358 GCA_043823025.1 Candidatus Omnitrophota bacterium
CCATGTCGGATAATCCGATGGAAATGCTTCGCGTAAAATACAGTTCCCCCCGATGGATGATTTCGACATGCGTGAGGAAACGGTCGATATCCACAAGCGCTGTGAAAAAGTCCATATCTTTTTCCGCTTGGATTCTTCGAAACCAAGAGAGGAGCCCCTGCGACGAGAAAAAGAGGGCCGCGGGGAAAAGGCCCGAGCGCTTCAGGATATTCAGATACCGGCGGACGACTTCTTCGCCCGCGATCACCAGGAGAAGCCGGGAATACCCTTCGGGCGTTACCTCGATGAGATAATCATCAAAGATAATCTTTTCCTTTGGGAAAGGAATTTCTTTTTCAATCTGGTACTCGACCATTTTGGCCAGCTCGGCGCTCTGCGTTGAAGGGAGAACGAGCATGCGCGTTGTAATCTGAGACCGCGGCATGGAAGCGAAAACGCGCCTAGCCTTCAAGGGAAGGCGCTTCAGCGCGGTCAAGAGCTTCTGGGCAATTTCCTCCTCGCCCTGGGACTCCAGCTCAATGGCTTCCAGATGCACCAACTGCCGCTGGCCCGCCTCTTCCGAGGCCTGCACCAGTTTAATCGAGCGTTCCGAGAGTTCAACCAGAAGCGTCCCTTGCCCGGTCTTCCGGCGTAATAGGAAGCTGGGAAGCATCACACGTTTAGTTTTCATGCCAATACCGAATGCGGCTGGGGACTTCTGAGCGGTCCGCCACCACCAGAATCCGCTTTTTGATGTGGTTTTGCTTGAGTCGACCCTCCACTTGAATCCTGAAAGCAGAGGAACGTACATCCAGCATTTCCTGATAGGCGGACATGAAATTCACCAATGCCAGCTGCTGGTCCTGATCCAAACGGAGAAGCTTTCCGAACTTCTGGGAGACAAGATCCGGAACCGAGTTGAAAATAAAATCATCCGGACTTCCCAGAACCCCATCCTCTCCCTTTCGCGCCTCCGAAATCTGCTGGGCGAGAACGGGATCCAGACCCATCAGAACCAGAGCTTCCGCGCTCACGGTATTCAAATTCACCTTGCCGGACCCATAGACCGTGAAAAACTGACGGAACTCCTCGTAATGGGCCGGGGTGATGCCTCTCACCAAAAGAAGTTCTTCAAGCGTTTCAAACGGCTTTCCTTTCCGGGAATAGGGAGTGACCAGGGTCTCATAATAATGATCCTCGATGACAAGTTGTTCCGGGGAAAAATTCTTGTCGCCCCTCCAGGCACGGATTGCTACAGCCTGGTCCTCCTCAAGTCCCGGGACGCGCTGAAGGACTTCGGCGGAGACGCGATTGAGCGGAAGACGGGATTCCTCATCCTGCATCCCGTAACGCTTTGATTCGTTTCCCGCCTCATCGGTAACAGTATAGTAAACGGAAAAAACCCCGTCGCCGACTTCGCCCGCTTTAAAAAGGGACTCGGCTTCGCTCCAGGCTTCCTGAAAGGTATCGACGGCCGTGGAAGCGCTGTCTTCTTCAAGAAGCACCATGGCCTGCGCCAAAGCCGCCTTCGCCGCATAATAGGCCTTCATCTGATCTCTTGCGTAACGGGTCATGTGCAAATCCAAACCGACACGATACGCAAGACCGACGGCCAAAAGCAAAAGAATCGCCAGGACCCACAACGTCACGATCAGAACGGACGCCTTGACCTTTCCTTTGTCCATTTTACCCTTCTTCGCCCTTTTGTGAGGAAAAAATTTCTTTGCCTTTGATTCCGGTCGGGACCTGAAAAATTTTCTCTTGGGTCTTTTTCCCGTCCAGGGAAAACTCCAGTTTGAAGAAAGGCGGAAGCCGCTTGTCGCCGCTCCACTCCCATTCTTCCTTCCAGCTCCATTCTTCGGGCCCTTCAAAAGAAGGGTACAGGAAGCCGAGCCGCGCGAACGACGCAAGAAGCGTTTCTTCTGTTTCTTCGCCGCTCAGAATGGAACGGACGCGGCGCACGAGAATCACCGATTCGGAATCCGTTTCCTCGGCCTCATAGGTGATGCGCACCCAGTCAGGGGAATCTTCAGAAAAGCGGTTGGACTGGACCGAAACGAACGAAAAAAGGGTCGGCTTGATATCCGGCGGAAACTCCTGATAGGCCGGGGCGTTTCGGATCTCGACGGCCATCCGTTCCAACGCAATCCGGAGCTGTTGATAGCGGTCACCCTCTTGGTCTCCCTGCCGCCAGGCCCTGAGGCCGGTGCCGAAAACAGAACCGACCACAATGATCACCACCGAGAAAAAAGAAAGGGCGATCAATACTTCCAACAGGGTGAAGCTGTTCCGTTTGCTAGTCTTCATGGGATATCGGAAGATACGTTTCTGCGGCAAGCTCCTGCTGCCGGCCTCTCGGGTTCCAGCGAATGGAAACGCGAGCCGCAAGAAGTGTGTTTTCCGCTTCCTCCACATCAACAATCCAACGAAACTTCCCGTCCGTATTTTCATCGATTCCTTCCTGGTGTCCCGGCGTGACAAACGAAGGCCTTTCCTCAAGGTCTAGAACTTTCTTTTCAAGCAAAAGCCCTGCCTGAAAAACGTCGGAAGCGCTTTGAAGGGCGGTTAAGGAATGAATAAAGGAACGGGAAATGAGGGTGAGGCAGATGGAAAGAACGACAACAGAAACCAGAAGTTCAAAAAGGAGAAATCCGCTATGGGAGCGGCTGTGCCTCTTCGATTCGAATATGTCCAAAAGACTTCCCCTTTTTCAAGATCAACTCCCCTCCCTGCGAGTGTTTCAATGAGAGGGCCAAGGAGTCGGTGCTTCCATCAGGATAAAAATAGAACAGTTCCTCCTGGGACTGAAGGGAAATGCCCGCAGGGATAGAGACCGCCCGGCCGTAACGCCCCTGGATTCGGACAAACGTGGGTTTCCCATCCTCTTCCTCGGCGGTGAGCCAGTAGCGGCGCCTGGCGGAATCCGTCTGAAAACAATAGCGCCTTCCTTCCGTAACGGCTCTGAACTGGGCGTAGGTCAACAATTTTGCCAGACTTCTGGCTTGGTTGGAGAGCTGGAGTCTGATGTAGGTCGTCCGGAAGCGGGGCGTGCCCATCGCGACAAAAATACCGAGAATCACGACAACCATCAGGATCTCGATGAACGTCAGTCCACGAAATCCCTTATGCAATGTGTGCGTCATTCCTCCTGGACGTCCCAATTGACAATGTCGTCCTCGCCTCCCTCCACCCTATCGGCGCCGTATGAAAAAAGGTCGTAGTCCTCACGGTTGTATTCTCCGGGAGACCGGTAATGGTAAGGTTTCCCCCACGGATCCTTCGGGAGTCTCTTTTTCAAATAAGGACCCCGCCAATTTTCGGGGACGGGTGCCGTGTCCGGTTTGGTACGAAGGGCGGCCAGCCCCTGTTCTGTCGTCGGGTAAGAGCCGTTATCCAGCGCATAAAGGTCGAGGGCCAGTGCCAGGTTGGCGTCAATGTCCGCCTTCGCCACCTGCCGCTTTGCTTCCTCGGTGCGCATGACAAGTTTCGGGGCGACCATGGCCACCAAAATACTGATGATGACAACCACCGCCATGAGTTCGATGAAGGTAAATCCTGAGCAAACCGTCCGTTTGAATGGGGTCCATCCGTTCGTTTTTTTCATCCGACAATCCCCTGAAGTTGAAAAATTGGTAACAGCATGCTGATGACGATAAAGCCGACCAGTACCGCCACGGTCAAAATCATCAATGGCTCAAGAAACGTAGTAATCAGTCTTGCGGTGCGATCCGCTTCCCGGTCAAAGGCATCGGCGACTTTGAACAGGGAGCGATCCAAAGCGCCTGACTCTTCCCCGACCGCCACCATATTCGTGACAAACGCAGGAAAGGCCGTCCCCCGCGCAAGACTCCCCGACAACGTTGCTCCTTCCCGCACTTCCCGCCAGGAGCGCTCCGTCTCCTGCCGCAGTACCTGATTTTCCATTGTCTTCGAAACGATTTCAATCGCCCGCAATACGGGTACCCCGTTCGCCACGAGGGTCCCCAATGTTCTTCCGAACCGTGCGATCTCTGATTTCCGGAGGAGATCTCCGAAGAGAGGAACTTTCAGCCTGAAACGGTCCAAAGTCAGTTTCGCCCCGGGCATTCTGCCGAGCCGCCTGAAAAAAGCCACTCCTATCAGCACAAGGGCCAATAACACCCCCCATGTTGAGGAAACAAAATGCGAGACGGAGATGAGAATCTGCGTCGGAAGAGGAAGCGCCGCCTGAAGATCTTCAAAAAGGCCGGCAATCCTGGGCATGACAAAAATAAGCAGAAAGAGAATCGTGATAAAGCCGACCGCACAGATCAGCAAGGGATACGCCAATGCCTGAACCACCTTTGAGCGCATTTCCTGTTCTTTCTCTCCGAAATCGGCCAGCCGGTCCAAAACGTTTTCGAGGGCGCCGCCCATCTCGCCGGCCTCCACCAAGCCCACATACAATGAGGAAAAAACCTTGGGATGACGCATCAGCGCCCTTGAAAAAGCGCCGCCTTCCCGGACGGACCGCTGAATATCTTCAATCACGATGCGAAGGGGCCTGCTTTCTGTTTGGTGCGAGAGAAGGTCCAGCGAGCGGGCCAGCGGCACACCCGATCCCAGCAAATCGGAGAGCTGACGTGAAAAAACAGTGACATCGCGCGGCAAGATTTTGGATCGGGGGGAAAACGAAAACCGGGAAGCGGAAACGGGCTCTTTTTCTTCAATGGATAAGGGATAGTATCCGAGGCGGTCGAGTTCCCGGAGGACCGCCTCCTCCGATTCTGCCTCAATCACTCCTTCCAGCACTTCCTTCGGAGCCCCTTTGGCCCGGTAGGCATATTTCGGCATACCGAAATTATCTCTCCTCTTGCTCGGTCACCCGAAGCACTTCACCCGGCGTTGTCACGCCTTTCAGAATTTTGACCCAGCCGTCCTGACGGAGGGTGCGCATCCCCTTCTTTTGTGCCTCCCGTTTGATCTCAGCCGCGCTCCTCCCGTGAGCAATCAAGTCGCGGATTTCCTCGTCAATGACGATAAGCTCGTAGATGCCGGTCCGCCCGCGATAGCCGGTGAACTTGCAGGCCTCACATCCTTTTCCTTCAAAAATGCTGATGTTTTTTTCGGACGGCGAGACTTCAAACTCCTCCAACAGCGATGGATCGATGGCGATTTCCTTCCGGCACTCGGTACAGATGCACCGCACCAACCGCTGGGCAATCAAACATTCCAAAGAGGACGCGGTCAAATACGACTCAATCCCCATGTCCAAAAGGCGGGTGACGGCCCCGGCGGCGTCATTGGTATGGAGGGTGCTGAAGACGAGATGGCCCGTCAAAGCGATTCGAATGGCGATTTCAGCCGTCTCAAAGTCTCTCACCTCACCGACCATCATCACATCGGGATCATGGCGCAGCATGGTGCGCAGCCCGCTGGCGAAGGTGAGACCGATTTTCGGGAAAATCTGGACCTGCGTGACGCCGCGGAGTTGATACTCAATGGGATCCTCAATCGTAATAATCTTTTTTTCGGGAGTGTTGATTTTATTGAGACAGGCATAAAGAGTAGTGGTTTTCCCGCTTCCGGTCGGCCCCGTGAGGAAAATGATTCCGTGGGGTTTCCGAATCACCGATTCCAGGATGGCCTGATCCTGGGGCGAAAGGCCCAACTTTTCCAGACCGTAGAGGATATTGGTGGACAATAACCGCACATCCACGCTCTCTCCGAAGGAAGTCGGGAGAATCGAGATGCGGAGGTCCAGTTCCTTTTCATCGATTTTGACGTTGATGCGTCCGTCCTGAGGCAGGCGTTTTTCCGCGATATCCAGGTTCGCCATAATCTTGAGACGGGAAATGATTGCCGATTGAAAATTCTTGATGGTCGGCGGAAAGCGGACATCGTGCAAAATACCGTCGATCCGGAAACGGATTCGAAGGTCGCTTTCATACGGTTCAATATGGATATCGGTCGCGCGGTCCTGAACCGCCTGAAACAGAATCTGATTGACGAATTTGATGACCGAAGCGTCCTCCGCCAGGTCCGCGATATTCTCCGGCACCGCTCTTTCCGTCCGGTGGGCCTCTTCCTTCTTGCCGAGGTCCATCATTTCCTCGAGGGTCCCGGCTCCGAGGCCGTAGTATTTCCGGACCGCCTCCAAGATATCATTTTCGCCGGCCAGGATCGGCTTCACTTCGCATCCCAAAAGGATCCGGAGGTCATCAATCATCTGAACATTCAACGGATCGGTCACCGCCAGACTCAACACATTCTCCTCGAAGGCGATGGGAAGAAGCTTATAATGGGAGGCGAACTTGGCAGGAACTTTCTCGATGACCGCAGAAGGAACATCCAGGGCGGCAACAACAAGATAAGGAAGCCCGAGTTGTTCCGAGAGAACGGGGAGGATTTCCTCCTCCTTGGCAATTCCAAGGCGAACCAGCACCTGGCCGATAAAGCCCCCTTTGGTTTTCTGTTCCCGAAGGGCCCGTTCCAAATCTTCACGGGCAATGATCCCCTTCCGGAGAAGGAGCTCACCCAGCTTTAGATTCTGTGTTTGCGTGGTCGCCAAATGATGTATCCCTTCGCGGGGGTAAGTTCGGACAGTGACTTAGCTCGTTCTTCCGAACTCGCTAAGTCACGTCCTCATTTATAGTTTAACATAATACACGCAAAATTGAAACTGTTGCCGGAATGAAAAACACCCACCGGCCGCCTACCTCCACTCGGTTCCGAGGGTCGCATTCGGAGTGACGGAATCAATCCGTACCGGAAGCACTCTCCCCAAATTCTCCTTTTTCCCCCTGAAAAAAATCCGGACATAATGCTCCGAATAGCCGGACAAAAATCCGTCCTTTTCGGCGCACTCTGCCAGAACAGCCGCCTTCTTTCCCACGAGCTTCCGGCGGTAGCGGAAAGAGGCCTCCCGGGAGGCCTGACGCATCCGGGCAAGGCGCAAACGAATCGTTTCTGAATCCACCTGTTCCCGGAATCCGGAGGCAGAACTCCCCTCCCGGTGACTGTAAGGAAAAAGATGGACGCGGGTGAAGTCGATTTCCCGAACAAGAGCCAGCGTGTTTTCAAATTCCCGTTCGGACTCGCCGGGGAAACCGACGAGAATGTCTGTCGTCACTGAAAAATCAGGATCCCGCTGTCTGAGTTTCCGGATGAGGGCGCGGTACTGCGCCGAGGTATAATTCCTCCGCATCCTTGAGAGAACCCCGTCGTCGCCGCTCTGGAGAGAAAGATGGAGATGGCGGCAGCATTTCCGCGACGAAAACAACTTATCCAAAAGGGATTCTGTCACGTCAATCGGGTCGATGGAGCTGAGCCGGATGCGGTCCAGGGATTCGATGGCTTCCAGCCGGCTGACCACATCCAGAATGTCACACTTTTTTTGCAAGTCACGGCCGTAAAGCCCCAGGGAAACGCCGGTCAGAACAATTTCACGGAATCCGCGCTGGGTAAGACGCTTGACTTCTTCGAGTATTGCTTCAAGCGAGCGGCTGACCGACCTTCCCCGGACGACCCAAACCTTGCAAAAAGCGCAGCGGTAATCACAGCCGTCCTGAACCTTGACAAAAGCGCGCGTATGATCCTTGAAATCACTGATTTGAAGCGGAAGATAACGGGGTTTTTCCAAAGAGAGAGCCGACACGTAGCCGTCTCTTGTCTCAAGGAGCTCCGGAATCCGCGACTTTTCATGCTGCCTCACCAGATGTGTCACCCCTTCGAGCGACAGGACCGTTTTTTCGTCCTTTTGGACATAGCAACCGGTCACGACAATCTTTGCCGTCGGATTCTCCCTGCGGCAGGCGCGGATGAGCGAACGGGACTCCCGGTCGGCCTCCTGGGTCACTGTGCAGGTATTAATCACATAAATATCCGCATCTCGGTCGACTTCCTGATATCCCCAGCGCGAGAAATCCTCCCGGACTCCCTGGGTCTCGTACTGATTCACCTTGCAGCCTAAGGTTTTGAGGCAGACTTTCTTCATCCGGCTTTCCTCACCGCACGATTCCCCGGTCCAGCTCCTGTTCCAACAGGACCGGATCGACGCCAAGCGCCAGCGCCTTCTGCCTGGCGTCCTCGGCCTTTTGAAAAAACCCCTTTTTCCGATAAAGAAGACTCAAGAGACAATACACGTCGGGCTTGTCCGCTTTCAGCGATGCGGATTGCTGTAATAAGTGCTCTGCTTCCTTCAGATGACCCTCCTTGAATTCAAGATAACCGAAGTTGTAATAAACATCCGCATAGGCCGGATCGAAGGCGATGGCTTCCTCATAGCGCTTTCGGGCGTTTGCGTAATCCCCTTTTCGAAAATACGCATTCCCCAGCGCAAAAAGAGCGGCGCTGTCCCCCGGAGCGGCAAGCAGCGCTTTCTGGAACGTCTCAATGGCCGCTTCATGCTCTCCGGCGCCGTCCAGGACGATCCCGATATTGTAATATTGAAGCGCTGCGTCCGTCTTTCCGATATCCACATGGGTCATCCAAAAGAAAGACAAAAGACCTGTAAGGGCAAGTGCCGCGATCCTGTAGTTTTTTTCAACGACGAGGCGGTAGCACCAGAAAAAACCGTAGGCGGCAAAAATAACCACGGCGAAATTGAGGGGGGCCCGGTAACGGGAATTGACAAACATAAGAAGGATGCCGAGGAGTTGACTCAGGAAAAAGCCGTAAAGGAGAAAAAGCTTCCGGAAGTGCCGCCATCCAGCCAAAATCCCCAAAAGACCCAGGGGAGCCACCCATCCGAACGGAAGTCCTAGATTTCTCAAAACAAAAAAGCGCGACCTGAAAAAATCATAATCCTCGACGTCGGGGATCTCATCGCTGTTCCAGAAAAGCAATAGTTTCAGGAAAAGAAGCTTGAGGTAGCCAGCGGGATGGTCCTGAATAAAACGGAGTCCCTTCCCGAACCAAAACCTGGAAACGTCGCTGGCTTTGAGGGACCTCCCAGTCGCCTCTTCGGCAAAACGCTTGGCGTCCCCAAGGAGCTGTTCGGAGGACGTGCGCCTTGTGAAAGGGGGAACAAAGCGGCCCGTTGCCTTTTCGTAATTCCCGATGTAAAAATTGATGCCGCTATGGGCGGGGAAAAAGGTCGCATCCTGAGCGACTTTGGCGTTTCTCAAAATCACCGCACAGACCGCGGCGAAAACGCATCCCAAAAGGATGCCCATGATCTTTCCTTTTTGTTGAGAAGAGCCGGAGGCAAAAAGGAAAAGCCAAATCAAAACTATCGGCAACACAAGAAGCATCCCGGCATGACCCAACACCGAAAGTCCAAGAACGATTCCGGTGAGCCACCACTTCCAAAGCCGCCGCCCGGAAGATGCCCAAAGAAGAAGAAACGTCGTTGCGATAAAGAGGAAACTAAGGAGCGATGCCGGGACAAGGAGCGTCTCGTAGAAAAGGTTTGTCCCCAAAAAAGTTTGGCCGAGTGCGGCAATCCATCCGACGGCGGGATTGAACAGAGTTCTTCCGATGTGAAAAACGAGGAGGACCCCGAAAGCCCCCAAGAGACACTGAATCAATACAGCCCAAAAAAGACCCGAGGAGCCCGAACGGTAAATGAGGCCCAAAAAATAGGGATAAAGCGGCATGGTGTGAAAAACATCTGTTCCCATGCCCTTTCCGTCGGCAATCGCCCGGGCCCAGCCATGATAAAGCCCGGGGTCCAATCCGAGGGAAGGAACGAGAAATGCACTCTTCGCGACTTCGTAGAAATGGGCAAACCGGACGAAAAGCGCCAGAAGAAAAAGATAAAAAAAATGGCGTGGTCTGCTACGCTGAGCTACTTGCGTGCTCAGCTTCGCAGCCCCCTTCACGCCAATTGCTACGTAGCCCAAGGGCGAAAGCGCCTTGGGCGAAGTAGAATGGCGTACCTTGGATTCCATAGAACCCCTAAATGCTCTTAAAATCATCGTCCCATCATAGCAGTTATTCCCCTTACAGGGCAAGGAGTACGGTCATCAGAGAGGCCGGCTCGAGGAGGATGCTCTGGGGCTTCCCAGAAGGCTCAAGGCAGGAATTGAAGCGGACTTTTAGACACAAGCTTTAAATTGTTGGCCCGGACAAAGCTCATTTCAAATCGGGTAACCTCATTCAACTTTCCTTTGAGGGCCGAGTCCCTTTAGGTACTTGTAGTAGTCGCTGTTGGTCGTCAAAATGACGGTCGAATTTTCGTCAATCGTCTCCCGGTAAGTCTCGAGCGTCTTTAAAAAGGCATAAAAATTCGGGTCTTCGCTGTAGGCCTGGGCATAGATCTTTGTGGCTTCCGCATCTGCTTCCCCGACAAGCGCCTGGGCCTTGCGATAGGCCTCTGAGGTAATCTGTTTCAGCTCTTTTCCTACCTGACCTTCGATTTCGGCCGACTTTCCCATTCCCTCAGAACGGTACTTCTCGGCAGCCCGTTTTCTCTCGGCAATCATACGGTCATACACCTTTTGGCGCACATCTTCAACATAATTGACCCGCTTGATGCGCACATCCACGATTTCGATTCCATACCGAGGCGCGAGAACCCTTGTCTTATCCAGGATAGAACGGGTCAGCTGCTGCCTGCCAACCTCAATCCGCTCAAGGGCCTCCTCGGTTGTAATGAGATCCTCTCCTTCTTCTTCGCGTGCCAAACGCTCCAAGATCCGATTGGAGTCTCTCACCGCCTCAACCAAAAGGTGGCCTGTCACCGCATCCCGGGTGGCAGAATTAATGATATCGTCAAGGCGGGCCTGGGCCCCGATGACGTTCCCAACGGACTGGAGAAACTTAAGGGCATTGACGATCTTCCAGCGGGCAATGGTATCCACCCAGATATATTTTTTGTCCCTGGTCGGAATCTGGTTGGGATCCCCATCCCAAACCAACAGCCTTTTTTCAAAATAATGCGCCTGCTGGATCAATGGCGTTTTGAAACGGAGGCCCGCTGAAGTGATCGGCTCCCCGACCGGCTTGCCGAACTGGGTAATGACCACCTGTTTGGTCTCATCAACGATGTAGACGGCGCCGCTTGCGAAGGCGCCGAGGACAAGGAAGGCCAGTGCGGCTAAAATCCCTAACATTGTACCCCGTCTCCCTTTCATTGCGCCTCTCCTTTCTGCCCAATTTGCAAAAGCGGTAACACGGAGGACTGCTCCGGATCTATCACTATCTTCTCCCTTACCTTTGGAAGGACGGCCATCAGTGTTTCCAGGTATAACCTCTGTTGGGTAATCTGAGGCGCCTTTTTATATTCTCTCAATGTGACTGAAAATCTCTCGGATTCCCCCTTGGCCCGGTTGATTTTGTCCAAGGCATACCCCTCTGCCTCGCGGATCGTCCTCTCCGCTTCCCCCCTTGCCTTGGGGATGACCTTGTTGTAGGCCTCCCAGGCCTGATTGATCATTTTCTCCTTTTCCTGTTTCGCCTCGTTGACCTCGTTAAAGGCCGGCTTGACCCTCTCCGGAGGATTGACATCCAGAAGTTTAACGGTGACGATCTGGATCCCCGTCTGGTACTCATCTAAGGTTTTCTGCATCTCCTGCTGGACAAGATGGTCTATTTCCTCTCTCTTGGTCGTCAGGACCTCATCCACCGTGTAATCACCGACAAAACGCCGCATCACCACTTCCGAGATATCCCGGATGTTAGCCTGTGGGTCCTGGGTCTTAAACAGCAGGTGGACAGGGTCTTTAACCCTGAACTGAGCGATCCAGCGGACATCCAGAATGTTCAGATCCCCCGTCAGCATCATCGATTCTTCCAAGGATTGGACCGGCGAACCCCCTCTGCGAGCGCTTGATTGCAGAGTCCTCGTCCCAAACTCCTCTTTAAAAATCTTCTCTACCTTGATAGGGGTGACTTTTTCGATGCCGAACGGCATCTTCGCATGGAGACCTGGAGAACTCAGGCGGATATATTTCCCGAATCTCTGAATGACTCCGACTTCATCAGGGCCGATGGAATAGATCGCGCCTCTTAAGCCTGCAAGAATAAAAAGAACCACTATGATCCAAGGAAGAAATTTCCCAAAATCTCCAAAGGTTTTCTTCCCCACATCGATGATGTCATCGGGTCCGCGCACGTCTTTCCATTCCATGTCTAACTCTCCTTTCCCTCATTAGGCTGGGTCTCTATTTCTCGAAGTTCAAGGACAATGGCGAGATCGTCCTGGGCAGCCCGCACCAGTCCCCTTCGGATCAAGGAACCTGCCGCCATCATCACCAAGCGACTCGGCCATTCCAAATCCTGAACGACCTGACCTAGCGCCGTGGGACCGTTCTCTTCCAGATACGTCAGGATGTCGCCCTCCACCAAACCAACCATGGTCATCAAGGAGGTCTTTGGTTTTTCATTGATTATATCTACCTTTTTCCACCCCACGACCCGTCCTCCTTAGAAAATAAAAACCGCCGACTGATTCTCTCATCAGATGGCGGCCCGACCA
>JBDRBD010000052.1:0-2828 GCA_043823025.1 Candidatus Omnitrophota bacterium
GTTTTTCCACTTCGGAGGGAAGTTTGTCTTTCACCTTCTCGAATTTCTCCCGGGCCTCGAGGACGGCAAAATTCATATCGGTACCCGGTTCAAAACTCAGCACGATCCGGGATTCGCCTTCCTTGGAAATGGCGAGGAGATTCGAAAGGTTGGAAACCGAAGCCATGGCTTCCTCGATGGGGCGGGTCACCCGGCTTTCAACCTCGGAAGGGGGGATCCCTCCTCGGACCTCGGTGAAGATGGTTACATCTTCAAAACTGATGTTCGGGAGGAGTTCGACGGGCAGGCGCAGCAAGGCAAGCATTCCGACCATCGTGGCGCCGATGACATACATGAAAACGGTGACCGGGCGTTCAATGGAAAATTTCGGGAGTCCCATGGGTGTTTCCTGAATAACTCGTGATTTAGCGTATAGCGTGGAGCGTATAGAAATTGCAAATTGAAAATTTTAGATTTTAAATTTGGATTTTCTATCCGCTATACGCTAAACGCCCTACACTGTACCTATTCTTTCCCCGTTAATTCATACCAGCGGCCGGGACCCAAAGGCCCGACGCCCCGGAGATACCCTTGGTCGACCAGTTCCTTCAAATCGCGGGAGGCCGTGGGAATTGAAACATGAAAATGTTGGGCATATTCTTTGCGGGTCAATCTCCCGACCTGGCGCAGATATGCGAGGGCCTCTTCCTGCCTCCTGGAAAAACGGGGTAATTGCGGCTCCGGCTTTTCCGGCAAAACAGGCATTCTAAGAACTTGCACCGCCGTTTCCGGAGGAGGAAGAACTTCCTTTTCTACCGGCGCTGCGGCAACGGCCAGAGCAGGGACTGCTTCCTTCTGGAAATATCGGATGGCAGGGATGCACTTCAACAGTTCTCTCATGCGGAGGAGAAAATGTTCGCCGCTCATGAAGAGTGCGGGAAGGACGCCGAGCGTGAGAAAAGTAGAGGTCGTTAAACCGGCAATCACCGTCAAGGCCATAGGACTTCGGAGTTCCGACCCCTTGCCCATACCGATGGCCAAGGGGAGCAGCCCGACAATTGTTGTCATGCTTGTCATGAGAATCGGGCGGAGGCGCCTTTTCCCCGCCTCCACCAGCGCTTCCTCCAGCTCAAGGCCTCCTTTCCGCATCAAGTTGATATACTCAACCAGGACGATTCCGTTATTGACAACGATCCCCCCCAGGAGAATGAGTCCCAAAAGAACCAAAACATTCAGGGAAACGCGGAGCACAAAAAGCCAGAGGACGACGCCGATGATACCCATCGGGACCGTGAAGAAAATGATGAAGGGCTGCCAGAGCGATTCAAACTCCGCCGCCATAATCATATAGACCAGAAGCAGAGCAAGAATCAAGGCAAACCGGAGACTGTTAAACGACTCTTTCATTCTCTCCTGCTCGCCCGTCAAGAGAACGCTGTACCCGGTCGGAACATTCATCCGGTCGATGGCCATCTGGACGTCCCGGGTCACGGCGCTGAAGTTTCTTCCGGAAAAATTGGCTGAGACAAAGATGACGCGGCTCTGTTCAATCCGTTTGATTTCGCTGGGGCCAAGACCCTTGGTGAAATAGGCCACATCGGAAATCGGGATAATCTGTTTTGAGGGAGTTTGAACCGGGATTCTGCGCAGCTTTTCGGCGTTCTTCCGGTCCTCCGGGCGGAGCCGAACCCTGACGTCGATTTCACGCCCCCCCTCCTTAAACTTCGTCGCGACCACTCCCTTCACCGCAATCTGTGCAGTCTGGGCAATCTGGGTGACTGAAAGATTGTGCAACGCCGCCCGATCCTTGATGACATGAACTTTGGTTTCGGGAGACGGCTCACCCTGGCTGGTTTTTACGCCGAAAACCCCCGGAATGGAAGCAAGGGAACGCTGCATCTGCTGGGAAAGTCTTTCAAGAACCAAAAGGTCGTGTCCTTTCACCTTCACGACAATTGGCTCCCCCTGTTCAATTGCAGAGGCAAAGACGGAACCCTGCAGGATGTATTCGATCCGGGCCTCCTCCAGGTCCATTCGGGAAATGACATTTTTCAGATACGTCACGATTTCCGTTGTGGAACGCGTCCGTTTTTCCTTCAGATTCACGACAAACTGCGCCTGATGCGACCCGAGCGTTTCAATCTGCTCCCCCCCAGAGGATTCCGACGTGGAGCCGGCGCTCGCTGTAACATTCTCAAGCTCCGGAAGGGCAAAAAGAAGCGATTCGATTTCTTGCGCGATACGATTGGTCACGTCGAGCCGCGTGCCGGCTTTGAGGTCCATTTTGACGATGAATTGGCCCTGGTCCACCTTCGGGAGGAATTCACGATCCATCTTTGTGAAAAGGACGATGCTGGCGCAGAACAGAACAAGCGTCAACACGATATAAAACCGGCGCCGGGTAAGAAAATGCCTCAGGAACACTTCATAAATCCGAAGGAGCCGGTCAAGGAGAGACGTCATGATGCGCGCCAATAGGCCCCGATGGACTAAAGCGTCTTCTGCGTCTTGCTGCGTTTCCTGATCAGGCTCAGACCGAATGGTCTTTGCGCGAATCCAACTGGCCAGTGCCGGCATCAACGTCAGCGCAATAACGAGGGAAGCCAAAAGCGAGTAAGTGACCGTCAAGGCCAATTCCCGGAACAGTTGCCCCGCGATCCCCACCACAAAAACAAGCGGCAAAAACACCGCCACGGTCGTTAACACAGAACCGATGATAGCGCTTGCGACTTCTTCGGTCCCCAGAACCGCCGCCTCTCTGGGAGTCTTTCCCTTCTGGCGGTATTGAAAAATGTTTTCGATGACGACGATGCCGGCGTCAACAAGCATCCCAATGCCTAACGCCAACC
>JBDRBD010000053.1:0-11294 GCA_043823025.1 Candidatus Omnitrophota bacterium
TGTCGGGAGTCCGCCAGGCATTAAATCAGGAGCCCCATGCCGAGGAAGCTGTCCCGCGCAGGATTCATCTTGGGATAGATCACGCCGCCATTCCCTTCCCCTCCGATCGCCGCACCAAGCCGGAGCATTTTTTCGATGACATTCCGTTCCCCGACTTTTGAATAATGCACAGAGACCCCTCTTTTGCGGGCCAGCGTCTCGACCATCCGGGAGGTGGAAAGGTTCACGACGACGGGTGTTTTTGTTTTGGAAAGAACCCACTGGACGGCCAAGGCCAGCGTATATTCTCCGCTTAAGCGTTTTCCTTTTTCGGTCACAACCGCGAGGCGGTCCCCATCCGGGTCCTGGGCAAATCCGATATCGGCCGAACGTCGTTTCACCAACGCAGCGAGCTGGCCTAAATTCTCTTCCTTTGGCTCCGGGGCGTGGGCAAAGCGCCCGTCGGGCTTTTGGTTGATGGCCAGGACGCGGCAGCCGAGCTTTCTTAAAAATTGGGGGGTGATCACAGCTCCTGTCCCGTTGCAGGGGTCAATGGCCACGCGGAAACGGCGCGCGCGGATCTTCCGGATGTCCAGATGACGCAGGACCTGATGCATGTGCTCGCGGAGTGCCCGGCGATTCCGAACCAAAGTTCCTCGACGGCGCTTCTTTTTTGGAAAGACCTTTTCCGCCCGGATTCGCACCAGTCTTTTCATACACTTCTCATCCAGGAACTGCCCGTCCGCACCGACAAACTTCAGGCCGTTCCACTCGGACGGATTGTGGCTGGCGGTAACGATGACCGCCCCGCGCGCGCGAAGATGGCGCACCATGAAAAGGACTGTGGGGGTCGGAGCGACGCCGAGATCCACGACGGAAGAGCCGTTTTTCAGAAGGGTCGAAAGGAGAAGAGAGCGGAAGCGGCGTCCGCTTTGGCGCGTATCCTGCGCCACCAAGACCTTCCCGCCTTTGACCCAGGAGGAGAAGGCGCGGGCAAATTCACTCACAAGCGTGTCTGTAAAAGTTTGCCCGACGATGCCGCGAACTCCTGAAATACTAATCTTCAAATCGTCGTGCATCGAGTCTATGATTTTGGACGGGTCGTGTAAACTCCGGCGGGTGAAAAGAAATTGGACAGCACCAGAAAACAAGCGCCGATGCAGCCCCCGAATTCGCCCCGGAGTTCGGAGAGTTTCAGCGTGACTGTCTGCGCCGGCACCTCAAATGCGAAAGCCCCGACGACTTCCCGGAGAGGCTTCATCAGCGCTTCGCCGGCATGCACCAAATCGCCCCCCAGAATCACGAGCTCTGGGTTCACGAAATTAACCAAAAAGGAAATCTGCACTCCCAACTTACGCGCCACCTGCGACAGCACATCCAGAGAAAGCCGATCCCCCTTCTGGGCGGCCTCGAAGACGGCGTCCACCGTCACGGCGCTCAGGTTATCATTGACCATTTTTTTCAAAAGGCTTTGCGTTCCGGACGCCATTTTTTGAACGGCCTGCTCCACGATAGACGGCTCGATTTCCCACGGTTTGAAATTTGGCCAGTCTTCTTCGCGGAAGCCCTCCATGGTCTGTCCGGAAAGACGGAGTCCCAGCTCTCCCGACGTCTGACTTGCGCCCCGATAGATGCGGCCGTCGAGGACAAAGCTGCACCCCATGCTCATCTTGTCCTGGGCGTAGCGCTTGATGTGCAAATAAAGGATATTCTGGACGTCTCGTCCTACTCCCAGATAACGCTCGCCGAGAATCCCCACATTAGCGTCGTTGTCCACATAAATGGGAAAAGTAAAATGCCTCGAAAGGAGGTCCCGGATGGGGATGTTTTTCTCCTCCACGACATGGCCGAAAAGGATGATCCCTTTTTCGTTGTCGATGAGGCCGGGGATGGAAACGCCGATCCCTTTGATTTTTTCGGGCCGGATATCGGAGCGGATATCCGATTTTTCCAAAAGTTCATCAATGACATTCTTGATTTTGCCGATCAGCTCGTCGCGGCTTTTGGAAACCTTGCTCTTCTGCTTGACCCCCATCAGGATTTCCCCTTTCAGATTGGAAATCCCGCCGCAGATCGCCTCGAGCCCTACTTCGACCCCGATGACGAATCCGGCCTCCGGATGCAGTTCCAGAAGAATCGGCCGCCGGCCGCCGCTGGAAACATCCAAGCCGGTTTCGCGGACCATTTCCTCTTCGAGAAGCTCCCTGACCAACCGCGTGATGGTGACCTTACTGAGTTGGGTCAGATGCGTGAGCTCTGCCCGAGAAATCGGGCTTTTTTGGTGGATGATGGAAAGCACGAAACTTTTGTTGCGCCTTTTGAGCGCCTCTAAATCGCCTGATAGGAGTTCGTCCATCTCCTCGTCCTCCTGATTACCGTTTAGTCTTTCTTTTGTGTTTGGTATGAAGCGTATGCCGCTGTGACCGCGAAGGCTCAATATGCCCCAGAATGACCTTGACGCGGTGAATCTTGCCGTCGCCGTGCGGAGGAATGATATTCGAATGCCACGTTTTCCCATCCAGAAGAATTCGTTTGACCCCTTTTTCCACGCCGTCGGGATTTTCAATGGATACATCATAGATGGCGCCGCGGAAGGGTCTGCGCAGAGATGCCTTCTTCCAATGGCGAGGCAGGCACGGGTCTATGAGAAGCCCTTCGAATTCGCGGCGCACTCCCAGAATCCACTCGGTCGCCGCCAAAAACATCCAGGGGGTGGTTCCGGTATTCCAGGTAAAATTCCCTTCGCCGAACTTATACCGCGAACCGGGGCCGACGACATATTCCGCCCAGATATAAGGTTCCGCGGTATATCGGGTGTGATCGCTCTTGGCAGGGCTCATCGGGTAAAGTCTTGAGAAGGTCTCATAGGCCTTGTCCCCGCGGCCGACCATACAGTCCGCGACAATCTTGAACGCACAGGCATGCGAAAAGACCGCGGCGTTTTCCTTCGTCCCCTCTGCAAACGCGCTCACCCGTCCGATCCCGGGATGGAACTTGGTGTAACTTGGCAGAAAGAGCGCCGGGCCATATTCGGTATCCAGATATTCGTCGATGAGTTTGAGAATTTTTTTGCGCCGGTCGGGCGGGGCCACTTCACCCAAAATCGCCCAGGTTTGACTGTTGAGAGGCACGCGTCCCTCTACATTCTTAGAAGAGCCGATCCGGTACCCGTCGTCATTGAAGGCGGCAAGATACCATCCTCCATCCCAACCCACTTGATTGATGATCCGGCGGAGTGTCTGGTATTTTCTCCGCATCTCGAGCGCCGTCTTCCGGTCCTTCAGGAAATGCGCAAGATCTTCGAGCTGCCTGCAGGCGCGGGCCAGCGCCATGGCCAGCCACACGCTTTCCCCTTTTCCGCCGATCCCGACGTGGTCGTAGGCGTCATTCCAGTCCGCCTTGCGGATGAAGGGCAATCCGTGGCTTCCCCGCTGCTGATAGAGATAGCGGACCGCCCGCTTGATGTGCTCGTAGACGGTTGCTTCGCCGCCGTCATGAAACCGGTATTTCTTGTTCAGAAAATCGACATCGCCGGTTTCCTTCACATAGGAAACGATGGTGTAAGGAAGCCAGACGGCAACGTCCGCTTTTCCGGTCACCACCGCCTGGTGATTCTTGTCCCAGGAACCCTCCGAATAGGAGAATCCCGACACGGCATGCCCAGTATGGTATTGATAGTAAAGAAGCTTTTCGATTTTCTCCATCGCCGCATCGCGCCGAAGGGCCAAAAGGCCTTCGCTGTCCTGGGCCGTGTCCCGATATCCCAGTCCGCCTTCCGTTCCGTGATAGCTGGAGGTGCCGCGGGAATGGATAATGGCAAAAAGCTGGTACTTCCCCCAGATATTGACCATCAGATCGAAGTTGGGATCCGGCGTGTGAACGTGGATTTTTTCCACGACCCCCTTCCAGTAATTTTTAATTTCAAAAAGCTCCTCGTCCACCACCTCTTCCCGGCGGTATTTCCGGAGAATGTTCTCGGCTTCCTGAAGATCCTTCGCAAACCCGAGACAGACCACAAAAGTGATCTCTTCCTTCGGCGCAAGGGTGTAGCGGCAGTCCAAGACGCCGACCATGTCTTCGCCCCGTACAGAGTTATTCCTGAGAATTCCCTCGCGGATTTCATTCGGGCAGCTCAAGTCATTGTAGCGCCCGATGAACGCCTCCTTGGAGGTCTCATACCCGTGAAGGCGCGCGTTGGTCCCGAAGAAACAGAGCCACTCCTCTTGATGCCGTCTGAAAATGGACTTCCGGGCAATGATTGCCTTTAGTTTGTCGTCGTAATAGGCGTCGTTGTAGAGCATGAGGATATTCCGGTAGCAGGTTTCCAGCTCGATGTCGCCGCAGACAAATTCAACAAAGGGATAGAGACGGAGTTTTCTCGGTTTTCCGCTGAGGTTCTTCACCCGCACCGTCCAGATTTCCACGGGGTTTTTCTGAGCCACGAGGTAAGTGATTTCCCCTTCGATGCCGTTGGTGCGGGAGGTGAGGGTGGTATACCCGAGGCCGTGGCGCGTTTCCCAGAAATCGGTCTTCTGGCGGATAGGCTGCCAGTTAAGCGACCAACAAGCGCCCGTCTCCTCGTCCCGGACATACACATAACGGCCCGGGCGGTCCGTTTGGATATGCTCGTAGCGGAGGATCCGGTTCGATTTCGGATCGTCATGGTAACTGTAGCCGCCGCCGGTCTGGGAAACGAGGGCATGGTAAAGATCATTAAACAGATAATTGAACCACGGCTTCGGAGTATCCGGCCGCGTGATGATATACTCTTTCCCGTTTTTCGAGAAATGTCCGAATTGCATAAAGACTCCTTCACACAGGGAAGCAGACTGTTGAAAATCGAACCTGAATCGCGGATTTCCACGGATTTTCAGCGGATTGACGCGGATAATCCATCAAAATATCCGCGGTCATCTGCGTCTTAAGAATCCGCGATCATCAGCGTCATTCATGCCTGTGCAAATGCGCTTTGAATGACAAGGCTTGCCGCCCCGAGGGCGACTGCGTTTTCGCCTAGACGGGAGGGGATGATCCGGACGTCGGCCACATGCTCCGCAAAGGAGCTCTTTTTGATGACCCGCTTGATCGGCTCCAAGATAATAGACCCAGCTTCCTCCATACCGCCGCCGATCACCACAACTTCAGGGTTCAGGAAATTGACGAGAAATGCGATTTTCACGCCCAAAGCCACTCCCGCCTGTTCTACGAGTTCCGTTGCCAGACGGTCGCCTTCCTTCGCGACCTCGATGATCTTCTTTGCGCTGAGGTTGGGGGTGTCCTTCAGAACGGTCGGCGTCCCTTTCGCGATCGCTTCACGCGCCTTCTCGAGCATTCCGACATCGATACCGACCATCCGGAGGGGCCCGAGGGGAAAATCAAGCTTCTCATCAAGGGGATCGTAAATCGTCACTTCTCCCGCGCCGCCGCTTGTTCCGCGATAGACTTCTCCGTTAATGATAATGCCGCATCCGACGCCGGAGTACATGTAAATCAGATTCTTGATCCCCGGTTCAAGACCCAGCCAGAGAACGCCGAAAGCGGCAACCGTCGCGTCGTTTTCGATAAAGGTAGGGATATTGAAACGCTGCTCAAAAAGGTCTTTGACGGAGATGGCGATGGAAACGTCATAGGGGCCTTCTTTGCCGGGCACGCCGATCTGCGAGGTCCAGCGAACGGTCCGACCCGGTTCATCGATGATCCCTGGAATCCCGATGCCGATTCCCTTGATCTTTGTGACATCGACCTTGGATTGCTCGATGAGATCACTGGCAAGCTGAACCAGACCCTGAATAATCGCCTCGGCGGATTCCTGGGAGAGGGGGCTATTCCGCGTCGCCACCACCGGCGGCTTCTCCCGCCTCAACTCCGCCATGACGCCTCCCGCAAGGTCGGTCAGGGTCCCGACCATATTCGTCATCGAAAGCCCGAGGCCGAGGACATAACCGACTTTGGGATTGAGTTCCAGGAGAAGAGGCCTGCGGCCCCCTCCGGAAAGATCAAACCCCTTCTCAATGACAAGCCCTTCCTTAATAAAATGGTTGACATAATTGGAAATCGTGACGATGTTGAGCTTGGTCAGCTTGGAGATTTCGGTTTTGGTGGTTTCCTTCTGCCGTCGAATCGCCTCCAGAATAAGGAGGTTTTTCCGTTCGCGATCGGTCAGGTCTTGGTCTGTGGAATAAACGCGTCTCATCTTACTTTCTAATCCTTTTAAAAAAGTGGCTTACATACGTTACCATAACGAGAAGCGAATGTCAATGGTGAGTTTCAACCCCCATTGATCCCGAGCAAAGTCGAGGGATCAATACTTGTTCCATACATGCTTTTGAAAAGTCGTTACGGACCGAGTCAGATGACGTTAATGTTATTGTAGTTTGACTTGTGGTGTGGTTCGTCGCACCGCTTGCAAACCCCAGCGTGGTTTGCTGCGCTTGTTGCTCGACCTCACTCGTCCCTCGCTTTCGCTCGGGACGCCGTGCCCGCTCGGTCTGCGCACATGCGCCTCACCACATCACAAGTCAACTTTAATCACTATAATCACATAATAACCCACCCAGTTTCCTTAAGCGGGTGTTCGAAAATTCGACGCATCCTAAAGGGCGATCAAGTGACGCGGCGAATTTTCGGCAAGCGAGCCCCGTTAGAAACCCTATTTCTAACGGGGCAAGCGAAGATGCCTATATCTGCGCGAGCGTCCCGCGAAGGAAACTGGGTGGGTTTATTTTACTGCTCCTGAGAAGACCTTTTAAGGTAACCGCTCCTCGCGAGAAGGAGTTGAGTAGAATTATCGGCGGTGGAAGGTGCGGTAGACACGGGAAAGGGTCTTCCAGACCTGACGGGGTTCATCGCTCTTCAGGCGGGACATCTGGGCCGTGCCCAGATAAGACCAGGCGGCAAAATTCCGTATTCCTTCTTCATAAGCGGCCTCAAGGGCAATCTCGATATTTTTTTCCTCACCCTTTTTGATCAAAAAGTTCAGGACCCAAAACTGCCCTTCTTTCCCATACCATTGGCAAAGCTGGAAAATTTTCCGGGCATACGGACGGACAAACCCTTCCACATCTTTGATTCCGAGATGCCAATAAGGGTCGGTCCCGAGAATATCAAGACTTTTGATCCGCGCCACCAGCGACCAGTCCTGGAGGGCCTGTTTGGAAAAGAAATGAGGAAGCAGGCAGACGGCATTCCGGAAGGATTCGCGCTTCGTGTAATCACAAAACATCTTCAGAAAGCGCACGACCGAATCCTCGCGGAACAAAGCCACTTCGTCTGTCAGCTTTTTCGGCATCGGCTTTCCAAAGCGCGCCTCAAAAAGCTTCCGGCAGGCGGCACAACGGCAACTCCAAAGATCTTTCTCTGCTTTGTCCCTGAAAATATAGAAATGCGGCTCGTCCCAGAAGAAATAATCGATAGACATCTCAAACGCGGCGTCGCACCAGCGTTTCAGAAACGCCTGAAAGGCCGGATGGTTCAGACAGGCAGCCGGAAGAAAAGTCCCGTCGACGCTCAATTGCCTCGTCTCGGGATGGTGGGCGATCCATTCGGAATACGACTCCCCTCCGAAAATCCGGCCCACCCCCCAGGGATCCAGATGCACCTCAAGGCCGCTGTCGTGCGAGGCCTTCACAAAATCCTTCATCGTCCCGGGGTAATACTGAAGGTCCTGTTCGCTGAAGGTCAGAACGATAAAATTGCATCCTCCCCGAACCATTTCCCTGAGGTCGCGTTTGAAATGTTCCAGAAAATAATTTCCGAAATAGGAGACGCCGGTTTTAAGGGGATGGGGCCTGGGCATGTTTCATCTTTTTCCTGAAGAGGCCGAGCGTTTCTCTTGCGCCTTCAAGGTCTTCCTCGAGCCCTAGTGCCTTCTCGATCAGCTGGATCGCCCGGGCATAGGAAGCCTCCTCTCCCAAAAGAAGCGCCAGTTGGTAGAACACTTCGGGATGGCTCGCTTCCTTGGCCGCAACTTTCTCAAAAATTTGCTTGGCCGCCTCGCAATCGCCCATTTCCTTGTAACAGTAGCCGAGGGCAATCTGGGCCTGGAGGTAATGAGGGTTGATGCCGAGGGCTTTCTGGTACCACGGAAGTGCCTCTTCGCGCCTTCCCAATTGGTGGTAGGCATGGCCGAGCCCGTAATGGAAATCCGCATAATGAGGATGATCCCTGAGGGCATCCTGGTAAATCTGGACCAGTGTGTTGTAAAACCCGACGTCTTTCTGGGGCTTTTGAGGTATGGTCAGAGGAGTCGCCAGATGGGGCTCAATTATGCTGGCCTGCGAGAAAGCCTCTTCCGCTTGGCGCAAAAACGCCGCATGCGCTTCCGGTGAGTTTTGCTCAAGAAGCGAAAGTGGCTGCTGCAGCGACGGGTCCTCCGGCGAAAACGAACGCCCGCGCCGCAGCGTCTCCAGCGCCTCGGCAAATGCGCCGGAGGCGGCCTGGGCATAGGCCTGTTTCAGATAGGCCTCGAGGTATTTGGGGTTCAGCCGGACGGCTTCCGAAAAAGCACGGATCGCCGGGGGATAATCTTTCTCCCGGCACAATATCACGCCAAGGAGGTAATGGAAATCCGCATAATGCGGTTCCATTTCAAGAGCCTGGCAGACCCGGGCAAGGGCAGCTTCGTAGTGGGCTCCGTTGCAATTGGCTGTGGCCAGGCGAAGATATCCCTGCAACTCTTCAGGCGTTTCTTCGACCACATACGTAAATTCCCGAACCGCATTTTCATGCAGGCCTCGGTTGTTGTAGCAGACGCCCAGATAGGTGTGGAGTTCGAGGTTCTTCGGCGTCATGGAAAGTGCTTTCTCGAACCGGCCCACAGCTTCGTCATAACGACCCTCGTACATCGCGACCAGCCCCAAATTCCGGTGCGCCTGCCCCGTATAAAAGAGGGCGAGCTGGGGATAGAGACGAGCGCCTCCAAAACGCCCCCTTGTTATTTTTTCAAACTCCTGGATAGCCCCCTCATAAGCGCCCTGGTTGTAAAAAGCGATGCCGCGGTTGTAGGTCTCGTTCGCCCCCAATGTGAATATCTTTTTAAGAAGCGACATAGCAACATCCCTCCCTGAGCGGGGGATGGGAGAATGCGTGTGTGGGAGAATGGAAGTTTTCCCTCATTCTCTCATCTCTCATTCTCTCATTCTCCGCTTCAATAAGCGCCCCGGCGGGAAAGCACCGCCGGAATGGTCCGAATCAAAATTTTGATGTCCAAGAGAAACGACTGATGCTCGATATAATAAAGATCAAGCTGCACCCACTCCGAAAAGGAAATTTCACTGCGGCCGCTCACTTGCCAAAGACAGGTCAGCCCGGGAGTCGCATCGAGCCGCTTCTTCTGAAGGGGTGTATAAACGGCAACCTCCTCCGGCAACGGCGGCCGCGGCCCAACAAGACTCATTTCCCCCTTGAGTACATTCAGCAGCTGTGGCAATTCATCGATGGTGGAGCGTCTTAAGAGACGTCCCAAGCGAGTCACGCGCGGATCGTCTTTGATTTTAAAGACAGGGCCATCCGCGATATTCAGATGCTTCAGTTGTTCCTTCATCCCTTCCGCCCCGACGTGCATGGAACGAAACTTGTACAGCACGAAGGTCTTCCCCTTTTTCCCGACACGAACCTGCTTGAAGATAACCGGGCCCCTCGAGTCGCAGCGGATGAGGATGGCCACGAGCACCCAAAACGGGGAGGTGAGAAGAATCCCGAGAAGCGAGGCGGTGATGTCCACGAACCGCTTCATCCATTCATACCAGATGTCGCAAAAATCTTTTTCGGCCATCAAACCCTCGGTGTCTCAGAAGGAAACAGCACCCCGCAACAGCGTCCTCCAGAAAGAGGCAAGCGTTGCCTTGAGAAGGATGTCCAGGAGGATAAAGACCAGCCCCGCCAAAAAATACTGCGCATTTTTCCGGGAATCCAGCCGGTAACGGAAAAATTGGGAAAGGACAGGTTCTGAAAGCGCGATCCCGCACAACATAAATCCCACAACCCGCAAAAGACTCCAAACCGGCCATCCAAAAACATACACGATGAGGGGATGATGGGCGTGCAGCGAAAGACTCCCTACATAAAAGTTCATGTAATTCAGAAGGATCGTACCGAACGCAAGTCCCCACACCCCTGCGGTGAGCAGCGAAGAAGCACAAAAGAAAATGTAATTTTTCATGTGCTGAGGGAGAAAGAGTTTCACATTCCCTTCCGGCCCTTCCCCCGTCAGAATCCACCGGAACATCTCATCCCGGTAAGAAACGCTTTTGAAGACCACTTTCGCCATTGCACCGTCATCGTAACGGACAAGGCAAATCATGGTTACGGAGGCGACAAGCGCCCAGAAAAAAGTGTGGAAAAACGCAAGATCCCTCCGCCCCTGACTGAGGTCCAGCGCATAGACCGGATAAATCACCAGGGTCATCGCAACCGGCAAAAACATTTTCGAGCCGATGGCCCTGGCCAAAAGCATTGCACCGACAGTGCCGAGCGCCAGATAGAGAAAACATTTCCCGGAACAAACCCACGCCTTAAGCGAATTTTTCATCGTTAGAATTGGTTCTCAGTGATGGGCCCGCCGTTCGCGCTGGTAGTAGCCCTGATTGCACAGAGACTCCGGTTATAGGCCCATCCTGTCGGAGGAGGTACAAGAGGCCAGACAGACGCGGCAGTAACCCAGTTCTCCTGCCCTGCCGGAACCACGCCTCTGGCCCACGGGTTATCCGGCACAAGGCCGTTCTCCATGACGTAGGGTGGGGCGCTGGTCCCCTGCTCAATGCTCTGCATTTGCAAATTAGGACACCCATTGTCCGGCCAAGCCCCCTTCCCCGGCTGCCTTCCGCTGGTGATTTCATTCATGCGGTAGTGTTGGATGGCTTCGCGCATGGCCATGACGGCCCCTTTGGTGGCTGAGTCCTTGGCTTGTTTCTGGAGATTGGAGAAGACGGGGATTGCGACGGCGGCGAGGATGGCGAGGATGGTGATGACGATGACCAGTTCAATGAGGGTGAATCCATTGCGTGAGTCGTGAGGACTGAGAAGTGCGTGGTGAGTCGTGGGAGGCGGGTTTGGTTGTGAGGGCGGGGCTGAGTCTATTTTAAAATGCAAATTGTAAATTTTAGATTTCAAATTTTTCAATATCTTTTCCCTTTACACGAACGCCGCTTCACGAACGACGGCTCTTCTATACGCTCTACGCTATCCGCTCGTGCTTGGTTACTCATTCTCCCACACACGCATTCTCGCATTCACTGCTTTTAGAGTCCCCAATACGCCAAGGCCAGGCCAATCTGTGCCGCCATCAGCATAAGGTACATATGCTTCCAGGAAGGATG